>JAQVEU010000046.1 GCA_028697565.1 Candidatus Ratteibacteria bacterium | reverse complement strand
TGTAAAACGGTCCGTGCCGGTACTTCTTTGCTTTATGGCATTTGCACTTCTTCCGCATGCATCGCAGGCGCACCTGCCGGAACGTGCCCCTTATTACCTCCCCTAATGGCGGGGCTGTCCTTAATACCTTCTCTTTCTCATCTGCTATTTTTTCCTCCTTAACCCTCGCCCTATTTTATGGGAAGAGGGGAAGGTGAGGGGCTCTTGCTACTATTATCAGGTATTTACAGAAACTAATTTAAAGAGATAGATGGGACATCAATCCTTTCAGTTGCCTCTTCCATACATATCTTTCTGGTAATATTTAACAGAAGTCCGAGCGCAAGGATATTTATAAGAAATGATGAGCCACCCACGCTGAAAAAAGGCAGTGTAGTTCCTTTTGCAGGGACGATATGTAAGACCACAGAGGCATGAAGAAGAAACTGAAATCCGAAAAGTCCTCCTATTCCTGCTGTAAGAAATTTAAGATAGTTATCAGAGGTGATGTTTATAATGGTAAAGCAGGAGAAAACAATAATTGCGAATAGAATAAGGACAAAGGATGTTCCTACAACACCCAGTTCTTCACCCACAACAGCATATATATAGTCCTTGTGTGCCTCCGGTAAAAACTTGAGTTTCCTTTCTCCTGCGCCAAGCCCTTTCCCTATAAGTCCACCTGAACCTATGGTGATAAGGGACTGGATTGTGTGGTATCCCTGTCCCTGTGGGTCCGCAGCAGGATTAAAATATGTTTTTATTCTCTGGATTCTATAAGGGAACATTAAAATCAGGCCTCCGAGAAGGATAATACCTGCAAGTGTAAGTACCCCTATATGTTTCAGTTGGACCCCTGCCAGAAATATGATTAAGAGAAATACAAAAAATATAATGACGAAGGTTCCCATATCCTTCTGTAGTTGTAAGATACCTGTGATGAGCATCAGGAAAGCCAATGGTGTTATAAGTGTTTTAAATCTTTTAATCTCTGACTGTTTCCTTTTGAAGTAGTCAGCAAGGTATATTATAAATGTAAACTTTACCAATTCTGCTGGCTGAAAACTTAAAGGACCAAATTTTATCCATCGCAGTTCTCCAAAGAAGTGAGGTAGAGGAAGTAAAATTAAAGAAGATAAGAAAATATAACGGCTATATCTCTCAATATATTTTATATCTATCCTGTTTATAAAATATGCCCCTGTAATACCTAAAATGAGGTATATCAAATGTTTCCCAAAATAATATGCAGGATTTCCTTTTTGTGATATTCCATAGATGGAGCTTGAACTTAATACAAAGACGCTGCCTAATAAAATTAATATCACACCTGAAATTAAAATCCTAAAGTAAAGAGAGAACCACTTTTTTGAAAGCATCTCCACGCTCCTTGTAGTTGGAGAACATATCAAATGATGTACACCCTGGTGAAAACATAACGATATTTCCTGGACTGGCATTTTGCAATGCCTTTTCAACTGCCTCTTGTATGGTATCAACCTGTATCAAGGGTAGGCCTGCCTTGCTAAATTCTCTTGCAAGTTCTTCTTTTGCCTCTCCTAACAGAATGATAAGGACAACCTTATTTTTAAAGTGTGGGACTACTGCGGAAAATGACATATCCTTATTTCTTCCTCCCATAATGAGAATTGTTCCGCTATTATTACTTACACTATCAATGGCATTAATAACAGAGTGTGGATTTGTTGATTTAGAGTCGTTTATAAATAATACTCCGTTTATTTCAGCAATTTTTTCAAGGCGGTGGGGCAGAGGACTAAATTTATAGAGTGCCTCTTTTATATCTTCTTTCCTTATTCCACACAAAAGGCCTATAAGAGTAGATGCCATCATATTGTCGGTGTTGCCTTTTCCCCATAGGGCTGTCTCTTTGATATTTATAATCTCTTCCGGCTTTTCCATATTTGAAAAGATATAATCACCTTTGATATACACACCTTTTTCTTTTATCCTGTTATGACTGAAGAAAAATACATCTGCCTTTATCTCACTGGCTATTTTCTGGCAATAACTATCATCATAGTTAAGTATGGCAAAGTTATTTTTGTCCTGATTGGCGAATATCTTTTTCTTTGCCTCTACATAGTTTTCCATTGTTCGGTGCCTGTCAAAGTGGTCTTCTGCTATATTCAAAAGGCAGGCAATAAGGGGCTTAAATTTTTTTGTTCTCTCTAATTGAAAACTACTAACCTCAAGTACAACATATGTATCTTTTGTGATTTTTTCAATCTCTCCTATGAATGGATTGCCTATATTCCCACATACAACAACAGGGATACCTGCCTTTTTAAGAATTTCTCCTGTAAGGGCGGTAGTTGTTGTCTTCCCATTGGTTCCTGTAATTGCTATTATCTTGTCTGAAGGAGAAAAGGTAAAGGCAAGTTCCAGTTCACTTATGACAGGAATACCATTGTTTTCAGCATATCTTACTGGCAATGCATTATCCGGAACACCAGGACTTACTACCAGTATCTCCATCCCTTGAAGGAACTCTTCTGTATGTCCTCCAACCTCTGTCCTGATACCTTTTTTATTCAGCAAAGAGGCATCCTTATATATCTCATCTGTTCCTTTTGCTTCAGTTAGAAATACATCTGCTCCTTTTTTAGAGAGGAAGACAGCAGTTTCAAAGCCGGTTTTACCCAGCCCTACCACTACAACCTTTTTATTTTTTATCTCCATTGTAATATAAAAAACAATTATAAGATTTAAAGATTACAGATTTTAAGATTTTTCAATCTTCTAATCTTTCAAATTTTCTCGCTACTCTCTACTTTTTTCTTCTATATGCCTTCTTTACCTATCGTATCTTGAGTGTTACAAGTGTAAAAAGTGCGAAGATAATACCAAGTATCCAGAATCTCACTGTTACCTTTGGCTCGGGAATCCCTTTCAATTCAAAGTGGTGGTGTAGTGGCGTCATAAGAAAGACCCGTTTCCCTCTTGTTTTAAAAGATATAACCTGTATAATTACTGAGAGTGCCTCTATAAAAAATATACCACCCATAATAATGAGAGAGAGCTCCTGTTTAACAATAATTGCCAGCAGTCCTATAATACCACCCAACATAAGTGAGCCCGTATCACCCATAAATATCTCTGCTGGATAGCAGTTATACCATAAAAATCCAAGAGATGCTCCTATTAGAGCACCTGTAAATACAGTTACCTCTTCAGCACCTCTTATAAAAGGGATGTTTAAATAATTAGCAAATTTCACATTACTGACAACATATGAGATAGCCCCGTATGTAAGAGCAACCATAAGGACAGATGTAATTGCAAGACCATCCATCCCATCTGTAAGATTCACTGCATTTGATGTAGCAACGATAATTAGTATTGCAAAAAGTATGTAGTACACCCCGAGTTGAAAGACAACGTTTTTAAAGAAGGGCATATACACAGATGTATTGAAGCCAAGCGATGGATGATAATAAAGGACTGTTCCTATAATAAATCCTATCCCAATCTGTCCAACTATCTTTACAAGTGGTCTCAGCCCCTTATGACTTTGCTGTTTCATCTTTATATAGTCGTCCCAGAAGCCAAGTGATGCTAACCATATAGAAAGGAAAAGGAGCAGAAGTATATAGGTGTTTTTAAGGTCCGCCCAGAGAAGCACAGAGATAAGGATACTGCCGAGGATAAGTAGTCCCCCCATTGTTGGTATCTTGTCTTTGCTGTCCTGTCTGAAGTTGAGCATATTCGGATGGCACAGGTGTTTGAGTGCATAGATGGTGTTTTTCCCAAAGGCAATTGTTATAAAAAGGGATGTAAGTGTAGCAAAGACAGTCCTTACTGTTACATACCTGAAGACATTAAACCCAAACCAGTATGGTGTAAAGTGATAAAGAAGTTTATATAGCATACCTCACCCTCCATATGCTTCAAGCAAATAGTCCCTTACTCTGTCCATATTCATAACTCTTGAACCCTTTATCAACAGGGCATCTCCCTTTTTTATGATACAGGAGAGATATTTATTCAGTTGTTCCATATCTATAAAATGCTTCCACTGTAGGCCTGAACTTTTGCCTATCTCTCTACTTTTATCTCCGAAGGTAATTATTATATTCATATTTAATCTTTTAATAAAGTGTCCTATATTTCTGTGATATAGAGTAGATAACCTACCAAGTTCTGCCATATCTCCAATCACTGCTATCTTCCTTCCAAAATTTTTCCTGTGGAAGTTATAGAGAGATGCCTTCAGAGAGTCAGGATTAGAGTTATATGTTTCATCAATAACAGTAATATCTTTTAGATGATAAATTTTTCCCCTCCCTGGTAGGGGATGTATATCTTCAAAAATATCTTGTATTTCTTTTCCGCTGATACCAAACTTCTTTCCAAAGCCGAATGATATAAGGGCAGGGTATATAATTGATGTATTCCAGAAGTTTATCCTGAAAAGTGTCTTATCTCCTGCAATACAGAATGTAAAGAAGTCATTTGCCTCTTCCATAATGGTCCCTTTTATATCAGCACCTTCTTTTGTTCCAAAGCTTAATACATTAGAAGGTGCCTTACTTTTTAAAAAAGGGAAAAACCTGTTGTCATAGTTAAGTACGCACAATCTTTCTCCTCTGAGTGTTTCTATCAATTCTGATTTTGCTTCTGCTATCTCTCGGACATTTTTAAAAAAACCTATATGTGCAGGTCCTACTGTTGTAATTACTCCTGCCTGTGGTTTTGCTATCTGTCCAAGATATTTTATTTCATTTTTTCTGTTCATTCCCATTTCAAGTATACAGATGTCCGTCTTTTTGTTAATGGTAAATATAGAGAGAGGAAGGCCTATGGCATTATTGAGATTACCTTCAGTGCCACATACACTATAGCGCATTGAAAGGGTTTTTTTGAGAAACTCTTTTGTGGTTGTTTTCCCATCACTACCTGTTATTCCAATAACATATACACTGAACTCTTTCCTGTAGTTCTTTGCTATATCACCGAGTGCCTTCAGTGTATCCTTTACCCATATTAATTTTTTATTTTCTGGCTGGAAAGTTTTTGGTACTACAGCGGCGATGGCTCCATTTTTTAGTGCTACATTTACAAATGAGGTGCCATCAAATTTTTCTCCTTTCAGTGCTATGAAGAGTTCCTTTTTTTTAATACTTCTTGTATCTGTTGATATTCCATAACAGTATCTTTCAAGGATTTGTTTATCTCTAACTTCTCCCTTGCACCAGTGTAATATCTTTTTCAGTTGGACTGGCTCCATAGTTTATTTTCCAAGTTCTCTTATTGCCTTTTTTGCTTCTTCCCTGTCATCAAAAGGTATAACAGTATTTTTCAGTATCTGAAATGTTTCATGTCCTTTCCCTGCAATGACAACGCAGTCATTCTCTCCTGCAAGAGATATACCTTCCCTTATTGCCTGTCTTCTATCAGCAATAGAAACATATTTTTTCCTTAGATAAAAAGGTATCCCTTTTTCTATGTCAGCAATAATATCCTGTGGGTCTTCAGAACGTGGATTGTCGGATGTAATAAATACTATATCAGCCATCTTCACAGCGAGATTTCCCATAAGAGGTCTCTTTGTCCTGTCTCTGTCTCCTCCACATCCAAATATAAGGATAATCCGTCTCGGGTTCATCTCCTTAACGGACATTAAAAGATTGGATAACGCATAATGTGTATGCGCATAGTCCACGATAACATTAAATTTCTGTCCCTCATTTACCAGTTCAAATCTGCCGGGAACAGGTGGGATAGAGGAGAATGCCTCTTTTATGCTTTCTATGTTTATACCTTCAGAGACAGCAAAAGATATAGCTGCAAGTGTATTGTATATATTAGCCAGCCCATAGTGCCTGGTGTAAAAATTAGTCCTTTCGCCATTGAGCTCTACAACAAGATGGCTGCCATCTCTTTTTACTGCATAGTCAACAATCTGTATATCAGCATTATTTTTCCTGCCATAGGTTAGGCACTTTACTCCATTTCTTTTCAGGGACTTGATAAAATGTCCTGCATAGTGGTCATCAATATTTACAATTCCTTTTTTATTTTCTTTTACACTTTCTTTCAGATAATAATCAAAAAATTTCAGTTTTGTCTGGAGATAGTTTTTAAAACTTTTGTGGTAGTCAAGATGTTCATGGGAAGCGATATTTGTGAATATGCCTGTATCAAAATGGAGGTTTGCTATTCTGCCCTGGTCTATCCCGTGTGATGATACCTCCATTACAGCATAGATGCATCCTTCCTCAACCATATCAGAACAAAGTTTCTGGATGTCAAGTGATTCAGGGGTTGTATTGGTAGATGTGATAGACCGTTCCCCTATCTGGTAGGATATGGTCCCTATAAGTCCGCACTT
>JAQVEU010000045.1 GCA_028697565.1 Candidatus Ratteibacteria bacterium | reverse complement strand
CGGTATTGCTGTCCACCCTGACTTTGACTATCTTTTAGTGGATGTTGGTGGTGAAAGATACATCCTCGCAGAAGGCCGCCTCGGGGATGTGATGACAAAAAAGGGAATAGTACCTGTGGTTATAAAAAAGTTCAAAGGTACAGAGTTAGAAGACACTAAATACTCCAATCCCCTTGTGGAAAGGGTCTCCCGTATTATACTGGCAGATTTTGTTTCTTCAGAAGAAGGTACTGGCTGTGTACACATCGCACCTGGACATGGAGAAGATGACTACTATGCAGGACTTAAAAACAACCTTGATATTCTTTCCCCTGTGGATGAAAAGGGGAGATTTACTGAAGAGGTGAAACAATTTGCAGGGATGAGGGTGTTTGATGCAGATAGGTATATCATAGAGGCACTTGACAAAAAGGGTGCACTTTTTTACCAGGAAGAGCTCGTCCACTCATATCCACACTGCTGGAGATGTAAAAGTCCTGTGATATTCAAAAGTACAACCCAGTGGTTCTTAAAGATAGACCACAAAAACCTGAGGGATGCGATGATAGAAGAGATTGAAAAGGTGCAATGGGTCCCACCTGAAGGGAAAAACAGGATATCTTCTATGGTGAAACTCAGGCCTGACTGGTGTCTATCCAGACAGCGGTTGTGGGGTGTTGTTATCCCTGTGTTTTACTGTAATGGATGTAGTAAGGCAGTAATAACAAAGGAGACCATATCTTCTGTAGAATCACTTGTGAGACAGTATGGTTCTGATGTATGGTTAGCAAAAAGCGAGAGAGAACTTTTACCTGAAGGATTTGCCTGTCCTTACTGTGGTGGAAAGGACTTTAGGAAAGAAAAGGACATACTGGATGTGTGGTTTGATTCAGGGGTAAGCCACCTTGCTGTTTTAAAACAGGAAAATGGTCTTTTCTGGCCTGCAGACCTATATCTTGAAGGTAGTGACCAGCACAGGGGCTGGTTCCAGACATCCCTTATTACATCCTGTGGTATAAAAAAAGAGGCACCTTATAGAACAGTCCTTACGCACGGTTTTGTAGTAGATGCAGAAGGAAGGAAGATGAGTAAGTCATTGGGAAATGTTATCACACCACAGGAAATTATTAAAAAGTATGGTGCGGAGATTTTGAGGATATGGGCAGTAGCAGAGAACTATCAGCAGGACATCAGAATATCCGATGGCATTATAAAAGGCATTGTAATGTCTTACAGAACTGTTCGCAACACCCTGCGGTATCTCTTAGGAAACCTCTATGACTTCAAACCAGAAGATGCGATTTCAGAGTCAGAGATGAAGGAGGTGGATAGGTGGGCAATGGAAAAGACGAAGGAGACCGTGAAGAATGTTACGGACTACTATGAGACATTTGCCTTTAATAAGGTATATGAGGAGATATACCGACTATGCAATGTCTCTCTTTCTTCTTTCTATCTTGACCACCTGAAGGACCGCCTTTATACCTATGGGAAACACTCTAAGGAAAGAAGAAGTGCACAGACGGCACTGTATCACATACTATTATGGCTTTTAAGAATTATAGCACCTGTGCTTTCCTTTACAGCGGAAGAGGCATACCAGTGTCTGCAATGGGAGAAAAAGGAAAGTGTCTTCCTTGAGGACTGGCCAGAGGTAAAAGAGATAGATACAAAACTTCTACAAAGGTGGGAAAGGTTTTTTGAAATAAGAAGGTATCTACTTAAAAGGATAGAGGAAAAGAGGGAAGAAAAAGTTATAGGAAGTGGGCTTGAGGCGAAGGTTCTCATAAAGGCAGAAAAAGAAACATTAGAATTCTTAAATACTTTTGAGGGACTACCAGGACTTTTTATCGTCTCTGAGGTGGTGCTTTCTTCAGGTAGTTCATTTGATGTGGTGGTGGAGAAGACATCCTTTGGCAGGTGCCAGAGGTGCTGGGTGCACTTTCCAGAGATTGGCAGTCCTCAGGCACCTGAGATATGCTTCAAGTGCCAACGTGTCCTGAAAGAAGATGGAATACATAATTGATGGATATAACCTGATAAAAAGTGGACTCCTCTCAGGATATGAAGGCAGGGGGCTTGACTATAGCATACGAATGCTTATCGGTATCCTCATCGATTATCGTAGGAGGCATCCTTCTATATCTTTTGTTGTGGTTTTTGATGGGAATCCACCTTACCCATATATATTCCCTCAGGAGAAAGGTATTAAGGTGGTGTTTTCAGGTGATATAAGTGCAGATGAGGTAATAAGGATACGGGTAGAAAAAACACCCGAGAAGAATATCTCAAAGACGGTGGTATCAAATGACAGGGAAGTGAAAGACGCAGGACATCTCTTTGGTGCCAGGGTTATGGGTGTTTCAGAGTTTTTAGAGATTGTCTGTCCTTCTAAAAAAGGAAATGGGAAAAAGGAAGCAAAAAAGGAAGTAAAAAAGAAAGTAAGTTCTTTAAATATAATAGAAAAGGAACTGAAAAAACACTATAAGATTTGATAGGAGATAGAGATGGGAAAATTAGAGAAGAAGCTCAAAGGACTTTTTGAGAAAGAAGACAGTGCAAGGGAGTTATCACTTAAACTTTGCCGTGAGATAGGCCGTCTTGCAGCGGACTCAATTAAAAAGGTACACCAACATCTGTATGATAAGGCAGAACAGGAAATAAGAGAAGGGCTGAAACTTCTTGATAAGACAAAAAGGATACTTTCCCCTTTTCCTGAGGTAATGTATGCGGGCTTCCTGCACTCATCGGAAAAAGAACTTGCAGAGGCAGTTATCACACTTGGTATTATCAGGGACAGAAAAATCCCTGAACCTGAAAGATACAGGTTTGACTATAAAAGTTATCTCCATGGTCTCTGTGAAAGCACAGGAGAGATAAGGAGACATATACTGGATGAGCTCAGGAAGGGCAAGGTAGCAGAATGTGAGAAACTGTTAGACATAATGGATGAGATATACTTTTCCCTTCTAAACTTCCAGTTTACGGATGCCATTACACGGTCATTAAGGCGGCAGGTTGACTATGTCAGGGGTATCCTTGAAAAGACACGTTCAGAGGTCACAATGGCTACCTTATTTCTGGGACCTGGTCCCAGAGGTTGTTAGAATGCCATACCTTCCAGCCGTTTAATCCTTTCCTCAATGGGCGGATGTGTGGAAAAGAGGTTTAATATAGACCTCCCGCTGAAAGGTGCTACGATAAACATATGGGCAGTGGAAGGGTTTGCGTTATTCAATGGTCTTGCCTGAACTCCCATAGCAAGTTTCCTTAACGCATTTGCCAGGTATAGTGGATTACCTGAAAGTTTTGCTCCACCCTCGTCAGCCAGATACTCTCTTCCCCGTGAGATAGCCATCTGGACAATCATCGCTGCAATAGGTGCAAGTACTGCAAATACGAGCATTGCCACAAGTGTAAAGATATTTCCCTGCCTTCTGTCATCTCCACCACCAAGAAGTGCTGCCCACTGGAGCATCCTTGCCAGCATCGTTATAGCACCTGCTATTGTTGCAGCAACAGTGGCAATAAGTATATCACTGTTCTTTATATGGCTGAGTTCATGTGCAAGTACCCCTTTCAGTTCATTCTCATTCAGGAGTTCCATTATCCCGCTTGTCACAGCCACAGCAGAGTGAGAAGGATTTCTGCCTGTGGCAAAGGCATTGGGTGTTGCTGAAGGTATAATATAAATCTTTGGCATTGGAAGAGATGCCTTCTGTGTAAGTTCCCCCACTATCCTGTAAAGAGAAGGTGCCTCTTCCGGGGATACCTCTCTTGCTCTGTACATAGCAAGGACAATCCTATCACTGAAAAAGTATGAGAGCCAGTTCATTACAAGGGCAAGAAAAAACGCTATATACATACCTTCTTTCCCGAAGAAACTGCCGATAACTACAAAGATTACTGTTAAGAGCCCCAAAAGTAGATATGTCCTTATTCTGTTTGCCATATTTGTTCCTCCTGTCTTACTTGACAAGAAATATTATAAAATATTATACCTTTTTGTGAGATTAAAGCAAAGGGGCTATGCCTTGCTTTTGCATCTTGGGAAAAGAGAGGTTATAATAGAGTGGTAAAGGACTTATGGGGCCTGGTAGCCAAGCGGGAAGGCAGCGGTCTGCAAAACCGCTATGCGCCGGTTCAAATCCGGCCCAGGCCTCTTGATAAGGAAACAACTCATATGAAGATGAGGGAGTTTATACTCGGGGATCTGGTTGTAGGTGTGCCAGAGAATATAGGTCCGAGGGTTCTAAAAATTGCATTGAAAGAGACACCTGACAAAAATCTCTTTAATATCCTTCCAGATGCAGGTGTTGAAACACCAGATGGCTTCTGGCATATATATGGTGGACACCGTTTATGGTCTTCTCCTGAGGCAATGCCACGTTCTTACTCAATGGACAATGAACCGGTAAAGATAGATGCAGGAAAGGAATATATAAGGATTTATGGAAATACAGAAATACAGAACAACATACAGAAAGAGATAGAGATAAGAAAAAAGGGAAAGAGGCAACTCTGTGTTATCCACAGGATAAAAAATACCGGAAGATGGAATATAAAACTTGCCTGCTGGGCACTTTCTATTATGAGGGCAGGTGGATTTGCCATTATCCCCATCAGGCGAGGTAGAAAGGGACTTCTCCCTGATAGGCGGCTCTCCTTATGGCCCTATACGGACCTTTCAGACAGACGTCTTATCCTTGAGAGGGACTTTATATTTCTGAAACAGGATACCGATGCAAAGTCGCCTATGAAGATAGGTACTATGGCATATCCTTACTGGACTGCCTACTGGGTGGATGGGCAGTTGTTTGTAAAAAGTTTTATACAGAAAGAAGGGGAATACCCTGACTTCGGCTGTAGTGTTGAGGCATATACATCTTCTGCTTTCCTTGAACTTGAGACAGTGGGACCTTTGAGGGAGATTGAGCCAGGGGGCTATATAGAACACACAGAGATATGGGAGATAAAAAAGGTTCCGGTGCTTGTGCCATCCAGCCGAGATTTTAAAAGATTGGGTTCTATAGTATAATATAAAGAAAAAGGGGGTAATTATGGAAAAGTCAGTAAAAGGAACGCGAACGGAGAAGAATCTTTTGACTGCATTTGCAGGTGAGTCGCAGGCAAGAAACAGATATACATACTTTGCAAGTGCTGCGAAGAAGGAAGGATATGAACAGATAAGTATGATATTTCTTGAGACAGCAGACAATGAGAAGGAACATGCAAAGGTATTCTTTAAGTATCTTGAAGGAGGGGATGTAGAAATCACTGCTGCATATCCTGCGGGTGTGATTGGTAGCACAAAGGAAAACCTTGAGGCAGCCGCCGCAGGGGAACATCTTGAGTGGAGCACCTTATATCAGGAGTTTGGGAAGGTTGCCGCAGAAGAGGGTTTTACTGAGATAAGCAGGTCGTTTAATGAAATAGCAAAGGTGGAGATGTTTCACGAGGCAAGATACAGGAAACTTATAGAGAATGTTGCCTCAGGAAAAGTATTCAAAAAAGACAAGGTAGTAAGGTGGCACTGTCTGAACTGTGGATATATCTTTGAAGGAACTGAGGCACCGAAGGAGTGTCCTGCCTGTAAGCATCCGCAGGCATACTATGAAGTGTTTGCAGAAAATTATTAATGAGAACAGGTATTGGTTTTGATATACACCGATTTGTAGAAGGTAGACAACTTATGCTCGGTGGTGTCCACATACCTTTTGGAAAGGGACTTTTGGGTCACAGCGATGGAGATGTTCTACTTCATGCACTTGCAGACGCAATACTTGGAGCAATCGGAAGGCAGGATATCGGTTATTTCTTCCCACCAGATGATAAAACAACCGAAGGGATTGACAGCAGAAAGATAGTAGAGAAGGTGCTTGAGATATTAGAAGATGAAGGATATGATATAGAAAACATTGACATTGTTGTTATCTGTGAAGCACCTAAACTCCTGCCATTTGCAGAAAAAATAAAAAAATGCCTCTCGAATATGTTAGGTATTGGTGTTGAAAATATTGGATTTAAGGCAAAGACATATGAAGGGCTGGGTGATATAGGAAAAGGGAATGCCTGTGCCTGTTTTGTATCCGTCCTTGTAGATAACAAAAAAGGCACAGAGTAGAAAAAAGTAGAAAGTAGAGAGTAGCAAGTAGAGAGTAGAGAGAATTCCCTCACCCTGGCCCTCTCCCCATAAAATGGGGAGAGGATGAAGATTCTCCCCTTGATAAGGGGGAGTTAGAGGGGGTTTGGTAGGGGTGGAGTCCCCTTCAATTCCTCCCCATATGAGGGGGGAGGATATAGGTGGGGGTGGTTAGAGGGGATTTTTAGGTTTAGTGTTTTGGATTTAGAGTTTATTTATGGTGGGGGTGGAGAGTAAAGGAAAAGTTGTCACCCTCCCCTTTATCCCCTCCCCTCATAGGGAGGGGAAACAGGAGAACAAGGGGAGAGGAAATCCACCCCAACCCTCCTTTATGAAAGGAGGGAGA
>JAQVEU010000044.1:5996-6507 GCA_028697565.1 Candidatus Ratteibacteria bacterium | reverse complement strand
ATGAAGTTATATTGTAACTTTGAACCTACAAAAATTAAAGTGTGTTTATCTATAACAGAAAAGATAGAAGGACCTGGTTCTCTGTGAGAACCAGGCCTTTGATTGAAAGGTGAGGGGAGATTTAGCAATCCATCCCAACCCTCCTTTTATAAATCCCCCCAATTCCCCCCTTTTATAAAGGGGGGTTAGAGGGGATTTAGAAATCCATCCTAACCTTCCTTTATGAAAGGAAGGAATAGGAACAAACACCCCTCACCTCCTCCTCTCCCGTAAGGGGTGAGGAAACTCTCACTTCCTCCCCATATGAGGGGGGAGGATATAGGTGGGGGTGGAGAGTATAGGAAAAGTTTTCACCCTCCCCTTTATCCCCTCCCCTGATAGGGAGGGGCAACAGGAGAACAAAGGGAGAGGGAAGATTCTTAATAATTCCCCCTCTTTTAGAAAGAGGGGTGAGGGGAGATTTAGAAATCCCATCCCATCCCGCCTCTATATCTTGCGTAGTGAAAGGATA
>JAQVEU010000044.1:0-5986 GCA_028697565.1 Candidatus Ratteibacteria bacterium | reverse complement strand
AAATCCCCCCAATTCCCCCCTTTTATAAAGGGGGGTTAGAGGGGATTTAGAAATCCATCCTAACCTTCCTTTATGAAAGGAAGGAATAGGAAGAAAAGGGGAGAGAAATTTCCCACTTTTATAAAGGGGGATACAGGGGGATTTTCCCCCTCTTTATTAAAGAGGGGATAGGGGAGATTTAGAAATCTCATCCCATCCCGCCTCTATATCTTGCGTAGTGAAAGGATAGCCCCTGTAACTATACCAGCAAGCGTAAGTATATTGAAATTGAAGGATATACTACATCTGAAGGATAAGACCACAAGGTCAAGATTTTCAATGTTCCATGAGGGCGTTATAGAAGATGAAAGCACCTCATATATGGTTGTTTCCTGAGGGAGAAAAAGCAGCAAAAGTTCTCCTAATGCAGTTCCTATCAAAGCAGAGATAAAAATAATCAGTAAAGTGTATAAAATTTTCATCGTATTTACTTGTGCCTCTGTGCCTCACATAATAACTTTTACTGATGTTTTGCTACTGCTTATTTTATCACCTTATCCTTTCAAAGTCAACCTTTTTGTAGAACTCTCTCTGTGTTATTATAATATGAAGCATAACCAAAGGATATATGAAAAAACTTTTAATATTTCCATTTAATTTCAGAGGTAAGACAGATATAGCCATTGAAGAGGTTATTAACAAAGACCCATCTGAAGTTCTTTACATATCTCCCCACATAAGCAAGGTCAGGGACTTCAAGTTAAGGTACTATAAAAGAAGTTTAAAAGGTTCTCTTCTCCCTGCTACCCATACAATCAAAACACTGGCACTGAATATTCTTGATAGTGCGTCTGATAAAAAAATTATCTCAGATGTAGAAAAGTATATAACCCTTTTACAGATACTCAAAGATAGAAAAGCAGATGAACAATTCGGGCATACACTTCCGGGTATATCTCTTGCGATAAGTCATTTCATAAAGGATATTAAGGTTTCTATAGAAGGCACGATTTCTCCTGAAGAAATAAAGCAAAAGATATGTGGGTTTGAATGGAAGTTTGACTACAACATGTCCCTTGTAATTTTTGCCATTGATGTGATGAAAGAATATATAGCCCTTATGGAAAGCCAAAACCTTTTAGATATGGAGGATATATACAAAGAGGCAACAAAATATATCAGCCGTCTAAAATTTAATTATGTGCTTTTTGACAGTTTCTGTGAGATACCATCATACCAGAGAACATTTATACAGGCACTAATAGGGCATATCCCATCAGCGATATTTTCCTTTTCTTATGAAGGCAAAAATATACCTGTGGATGTCAGGGAACTCATACTTGACAAGACATACTCCTGGCTTAAAAAAATATATCAGTGGGAAGAAAAAAAATTTTATAGTGAAGACAGAGAACCGGATATTGAGTGTTATAACTTTGCCTCCCAGTCAGAAGAGGTAGAGGGGATAGTGATAACTATCGGACAGGCATTGAAGGAACATCCGGACTGGACGCTAAATGATATTATCACTGTATTTCCCAGTATGCCTTCCTACAGACCTGTTGTCCAGAGGATATTCAAAAGATACAACATCCCTTCTGAGATAGTGCCTGGCTATTCTCTTGTTCAGGATGCTTCTATTTCAACCCTTTTGGAGATATTTACGTTAAAAAGGTCCTATGACTGGACAACCCTTATGGATATATTATTCTGTCCCAATTTTTATAACATTGACCATATGGAAGCAGAAAACTTTTCTATTAGCTCCAGAGACAAATTTTTCAGAATTGGTTTTATAAAGGAGGACTTTGATAGATTAAAATCAAAAAATATCAGTACTATTAAGGCGACATTAAAACTAATTGAAGGTGGACATAAACCATTGAAGGAGTGGATAAAATCTATAGAGGAGGTGATAGAGATTCTTGGCTGGCGGCCCTGTTATCCTGAGGTAAAGGTGCGGTTTCAAAGGGTTCTTCACGAAATGAAAAAGAATATGGTTGTTTCAGAAGAGGAGTTTATAAACATACTGAAAAAGACCCTTGAACTGGTAGATAGTGAAGAGGGCAGAGGTGCGGGGGTAAGGGTGAGTGGGGTTCAAGAAGGTGTCGGTATGGAGAAAAAAATGTGTATTGTTGGTGGGGCAACAGCAGAAAGTATCCCTGGCGCACCTTCCCTTGAAGAACTTTTTATTCCTGATACGATAAAAAGGCAACTTGGACTTACTGACTATGGACTAAGGATGGCACGGGAACGGCTGGACCTATATCGTATTAAGAATGAGAATGGAAAGGTGATTTTTACATATCCTTCTAAGATACAGGGCAGAAACCAGATGAAGTCAATATTCCTTTTTATGCATAAGGACACAATACCAGACACAGGTGTCCTTATCTCAAAACCATATAACATCTTTAGTCCAAAGTTTTCTATTGATAAATTTATGAAGAAGTTTGTTACTGACGGAGTGCTGAATCTAAATGTTACTGGACTTGAATATCTTCTTAAATGTCCTTACAGATTTTATCTGGAACAGGTTGAAGAAGTAAATCCATACATACTACCACAGATAGAAGAAACACCTGAACTCTGGGGAACCATAATACACAGGGTAATGGACAATATCTTTAAGGGATACGAAAACAGGACTATTGTAGAAGAAGACATTACTAAACTCATAGGACTTTTCAGGGAAGGGGTATTAAAGGAGATTGATAGACACTATAGGGAAGGTAAAATCTCCTCATTTTATAGTGATGTCTTAACCACACGGTCAGAGGAGGTTGGAAACAGGTTTAACTCAATAATAAAAAAACATTATGGATATAAATTTATAGCAGGTGAACAGAAAATAAAAGAAGAACTCCCGTCTTTACATCTTACGGGAAAGATAGACAGGATAGAGATGTCCCCTTCAGGCAAGACATATATTGTGGATATAAAGACAGGTACATCGGACCCTCCTTCTTATACAGAAAAGGACTTTTTTGATAAGTTTAATATACAGATACCTCTTTATCTGTGGATGTACTGTAGGAAGAATAAGATTGATAGAAGTGATATTGTAGGTAATATCTGGCGTTTTGATTTTATTGAAGAGGAAGATGGGGATAAAAATCAACACGAGAAGGTTTATTATGATGAAAAACTGAATTATCTTGATAGGATAGAGGAATTCCTGGAAGAAACAGCAAAAAAAATTATCCGGGGAGAATATCCCTTTGTCCCTGAAGACCCCAAAAGTTGTTATTTCTGCGATTATAAAGGGATGTGTCCTTATGAAAGAGAAACTTAACTTTAAGGCAGTTATTATTGAGGCATCTGCTGGCACAGGGAAGACACAATGGATAACCAATCAGTTTATCGGTTGTATAGGAAAAGATGACCCTGCATCTGATATGCGTAAGATTCTTGCAGTAACATTTTCAGAAAAGGCAGCCATAGAGATGAAAAGCCGTATACTTGAAAAGATATATGAAGGACTTTTTCAGCAACTTTCAGAACATCAGAAGGTTGAAGTAGAAAATGCTATGTTGCGACTACGTATCTCCACTATACACTCATTCTGCCAACTTTTGTTAAAGAGGTTTGCCTTTTACAGTGGGATAGACCCATTTTTCACTATTATAGATGAACGGCAGAGTGGGCTATTGTCTCACATTGCATTCAACAGTTTTCTTGGCAGGGAAGTATCAAGAGAGATGCTACCACTCTTAAAGAACTTTAAGATGTATACGTTGAAGAAACTTCTTTTTGACATTATAAAAACACACCCATATGCAACAATTGGAAGTCCTGAAGGGACACTTTCTGAAAGAATAAACTATTTAAGCAGACAGATTATTAATATCCAGTCCGAAATAAAAAATGAACTTTCACTGTGTGATTTTAACGACCTTGAGATTATGACATATGGGATACTTACCAGCAGTCCTGATGCGCTCACAATACTTGAGGACTTTGATGAAAAGAATAACTTCATATTTGTGGATGAGTTTCAGGATACAAATATCTTACAGTGGCGGATAATATACAAGTTTGCTGAGGACTGGCTATCTGGCTACGGGGCGAAGGCAGAGACGGGCGAACCATATGGTCTTTTTCTTGTGGGTGATAGAAAACAGTCCATATATAAATTCAGGGGGGCAGAAGGAAAGGTGTTTGATGAAGCAAGACAGTCCTTAAATTTTTACTGTACTGAGGAGAAATTACAGGAGAATTATAGAAGTGCACAGGTGATAATTAACTTTATAAATAATGTTTTTGATGGTATCCCTCCATGGACAGAAGAAAAACTTTATCCGGGACTTAAAATAGAGATGTCCGGCTGTATAGAAATAAATTTTATTGAAGGGAAAGACAACCATGAGGCAAAAAACGAGGAATATCAATGGGTTCTTGGAAAGATACAGGAACTGATAAGAAGCAAACAACAGATATTTGACAAAAAGGCAGGTACCTTCAGACCTGTTGACTTTCGTGATATTGCCATACTACTTAGAAAGAAGGCAGGGAAAAACTTCCCACTTCTTGAGAAGTACCTTAAAGAGGTTGGTATTCCCTTTGTGGTTTTAGGGGGGGTAGGTTTTTATAGAGAGCCGGAGATATTGTTCCTTCTTTCTCTTATTTTTACACTATCTGACACTACTGATAGGACTGCCTTATGGAATCTTTATCTCTCGGTCTGTCGTATCACACCCGATAAGATTTATAAATGGCGGGAACTTCTCAAAAGTGAGGATCTTGTGGATGTGATTGAGAAGGTTCTCATAGAACTGAACTTCTGGAATAACTTGAGCACCCAGCAAAAGGCAAATGTGGAAAAGTTTTTAATGATTTTAGATGAATGGAAAGGCACATCTTTATATACCATATCCCGTAATTTAAGGACTATGATTCTTTCTGATGAAGAACCAAAGGCAGATATATTTTCCGAGCACCAAAATGCCGTGAGGGTTCTCACAGTACATAATGCCAAGGGACTTGAGTTTCCTGTTGTCTTTCTTGTTAATGTTGAGGATGGAAAGGTTATTCTGAAAGACAACATCATTTACAGAAAAACAGAGGAAGGTGAGCCACCCTACAAATTTATTTTAAAGAAAGAGGCAGATGCCAACTATAAGGAAAGTTTCAAAGATATGCTTGAAGAAGAAGAGCTAAGAGTATTGTATGTTGCACTCACCCGTGCCTGTCAATACCTTTTTATTTCTGGAGTGAAGGGCAAAAGTATATGGATGACACTACTTGAACGATTCCAGACCACTTTCCCAGCAGTTCCCATTAAGGGAGTATCTTTTGAAGAAGAGGTAGAAGATAGAACAGTCCATCAGGAATATCTACCTCAAAAGATAAATTATACAGATGTTCTTACCTCTTACACTGAAGAGAAAGAGAAAGGGGAGTATCACTATGAGGGCACGGTCTTAGGAAGTATTGCCCACAAACTTATGTATGAGATATCCGAAGGTGAAATAAAGGACAGGGATGGATATAATAGGCGGGTAATATTTTATTTGAAAAAGGCGGATTTTGAAAGTGTTTCACACATAAAAGATATACTGATGAAAATTTACGAAAATTTTGAGAAAAACCCTGAAATTAAAAAGGTTATAAAGACAGGTGAAAAAGGCAGGGCATTTTCAGAACTTCCTTTTATTACAGGGATAGGTGGGAAGATATATACTGGCTTTATTGACAGGGTTATACTTGAAGATAACGATACGGTATGTATATATGACTACAAAGTGGAAGAGGGGGAGATAGAGAAGTTTAGACAGCAGATGGATGTATATGAAAAAGCAGTAAGGGATATATTTCCTGACAGAAAACTAATAAAGAGATTTATTATCTTTCTCAAAAAAGGTATCATTAAAGAAGTATAAAAAGAGGAGGAGAGGAATATGGATAGAAAAAAATTTCAGATGCCACCTGTAATAATGAAACCAACACCTTTCTGGGCAATAAATGACCGGCTTACTCCTGAAGAGACCGCACAGCAGATGGATGA
>JAQVEU010000043.1 GCA_028697565.1 Candidatus Ratteibacteria bacterium | reverse complement strand
TAATGGTCTATAAGGGTGTGTATCTGCATAATGTGGTAGAAATGCTGGAAGAAGAAGGTGGTGCTGTCCCTATAAGGATACCTGATAGTTTAAGGATGTCTGTCAACCCAGGTGTCCAGTCAATGGCACTTCAGGGTGCGGGTGTAGAGATAAGGTTTAACCTGAAAAGTAAAGAGGCACGGATTGTCCTTATGTCAAAGGAAGAAGGTGCCTTTGTAGGTGAGATATATCAGGGTAATTTTTTGGTGGGTACCTATGTTACAGGCAATAGGGAGACAGAGATTATTGTATCGCTACCGGCCAAGATAGAAAAACTGCGGGAGTTATCACAGAAGGAAAGGATGCCGTTTGATGCAGGACTTACACGGGTGATACTGCCTTACAGAGCAACCTGTGTAATTAAAGAGATTGAAGGGGAGTTTGAACTGCCAGAAAAGGAGCAGTTGCCGACAAAAAGATACCTCGCCTATGGCTCTTCTATAACCCATGGCAGTAGTGCTACAAGACCTACAGGGACATATGCAATGAGGACAGCCCAACTTTTAGGAGTTGACCTGCTTAACTTAGGGTTTGGTGGTAGTGCCCACTGTGAAAAGGAGATGGCTGACTATATTGCAGGAAGAGATGACTGGGACCTTGCATCACTTGAGATGGGGATAAATATGATAGGTGGTTTTGATATTACAGAATTCAGAAAAAGGGTAGAGTATTTTGTTCCAAGGATTGCACAGGCACATCCTGATACACATATCTTCTGTATTGATATGTTTACCTTCTATTTAGGACTTAAAGGCGAGAGGGAAAAACAGAAGGCATTCAGGGATGTGGTCAGGGATGTTGCCATAAGGTTGAAGTCAGAGAAGGTGATACATATTGATGGAAGGAAACTCTTAAAAAACTGGGCAGGGCTATGTACTGACCTTGTCCATCCTTCACCTTCAGGTATGGAGGAGATTGCAAAGAACCTGTCAGGAGTGATAAAGAAATATATAAAACAGTAGAGAGTAGCAAGTAACAAGAATGAAAGCAAAGATAAAATCCACCCCCACCTTCCTTTACAAAAGGAAGGGATAAGAACTCAATTCCTCCCCATATGAGGGGGGAGGATATAGGTGGGCGTGGTTAGAGGGGATTTTTAGGTTTAGTGTTTTGGATTTAGAGTTTATTTATATGTGGGGGTGGAGAGTAAAGGAAAGGTTCTCACCCTGATAAAAAGGGAAGGATACTGTCTGGAAGATATAATGAAAAAAGAGACAAAGATTGCCTTTATAGGAGAGGAAGGAAGTATTGAAATTTTTAAGGTATTCGGTGCTGATGTTTTTCCTGTTTCCGGGCAGGGAGAGGCATATGAGATAATAGAACAACTTATCAGTTCTAATTACGGAGTTATATTTATAACAGAGGATGTCTTTGACCGCGAACTTTTTAGCCGATATATGATGAAGAAAAAACTTGTTGTTGTCCCATCCTTAAAGTCAAGAAAAGGCAAGGGCTATCAGATAGTAAATGAACTTATAAGAAAGGCAACAGGAATGAAGGAGTGAAGGAATGGAAAAAGGAAGGATTGTCAAGGTAAGTGGACCGCTTGTTCAGGCAGAAGGGATGAAAAGTGCCAGGATGTATGATGTGGTAAGGGTTGGTGAAGAGCAACTTATAGGCGAGATTATACGGATAGAGGGGGATATTATATCCATACAGGTATATGAAGAGACAGAGGGGATTAAGGTCGGAGATACTGTTATTGGAACAGGTCTACCGCTTATAGTGGAACTCGGACCAGGACTTCTTTCAAATATATTTGATGGCATCCAGAGGCCCCTGTCAAGGTTAGAGACAACTGGTGATTTTATCCTGAAAGGTATCCAGATACCTGCTCTGGACAGAGAAAAAAGGTGGCAGTTTAAACCAGTGGTAAAGAAGGGGAAGGTGGTTGAAGGTGGAGATTTTCTTGGGGATGTGCAGGAGACAGGTATATTAACCCATAAGATAATGGTACCACCAGGGTTATCAGGAGAGCTCGTGGATATAAAAGAAGGGAGTTTTACAGTAGAGGAAGAGATAGGAAGGATAAGGACAGAAGACAAGGGAGAGGTACCACTGTTTCTTATGCAGAGGTGGCCTGTCCGTGAAAAAAGGCCTATAAAGGAAAAAAGACCACCTGCTGAGCCACTTGTTACAGGACAACGTGTTATAGATACCTTTTTTCCTGTAGCAAAAGGGGGAACTGCCTGTATTCCTGGACCTTTTGGCTCAGGCAAGACGGTTGTTCTCCATGCAATAGCAAAGTGGGCGGATGCTCAGGTAGTGGTGTATATCGGCTGTGGAGAACGAGGAAACGAGATGGCAGATGTCCTTATAGAGTTTCCTGAACTTAAAGACCCTGGGACTGGAAGACCACTTATGGAACGGACAGTTCTTATAGCCAATACATCCAATATGCCTGTGGCTGCACGGGAGGCATCCATATACACAGGTATAACAATTGCTGAGTACTTCAGGGATATGGGCTATTCTGTTGCCCTTATGGCTGACTCCACAAGCAGGTGGGCAGAGGCACTAAGGGAGATTTCAGGACGTCTTGAGGAGATGCCTGGAGAGGAGGGCTACCCTGCATATTTAGGAACGACTGTTGCCTCTTTTTACGAGAGGGCAGGAAGATGCCTGTGTCTTGGCAATAGAGAAGGCGCCCTTTCTGCTTTAGGTGCTGTAAGTCCTCCTGGTGGAGACCTTACAGACCCTGTGGTGCAGATGACACTGAAGGTAGTAAAGGTATTCTGGGGACTGGATGACCAACTTGCCTACCAGAGACACTTCCCTGCAATAAACTGGCTTACAAGTTATTCTTTATATGAAGAAAGCATCAGGAACTACTTTGAGAAGGAGGTTGCACCTAACTTTCCTACTATAAGGAAGGAGGCACTTTCTATACTTGAAAGGGAGGCAGAACTTATAGAGATTGTACGTCTCGTAGGTATGGAAACACTCTCTGCACAGGACCGCCTTATACTTGAGACAGCCAGGACAATAAGAGAGGACTTCTTACACCAGAGTGCATTTGATGACAGGGATGCCTATACAACACTACAAAAACAGTATAGGATGTTAAAGGCAATTATGCTCTTCCATAGTTATGCATCACAGGCAGTTGAAAGAGGTGTACCTATAGAAAAGGTCAGTCATCTACCTGTAAAAGAACGGATTGTAAATATGAGATATATTCCGCCTTCTAACGAGGAAGAGTTTGATAGATTAGAGCAGACAATAAAGGATACATTCGCTTCTCTTTAATGTTGAGAGTAAAGCGCTATGACTGCCTGACCTGCGGAAATTCCTGCATCATTGGGCGGGATATTATGGTGACAGAAGACAGAGAATCCGTTCTGTTTCAGGTCATTCCATACCATATTTAGAAGAAGTGTATTCTGGAAGACCCCACCTGAAAGCACCACCCTGTATATATGTTTTTCTTCCTTTATTCTTTTACATATTTCTGTAGTTATGGTTGATATAGTTCTGTGGAATCTGTAGGAGATAATTCCTCTTGATACCCCTTTTCCTATATCTGAGACAATCTCTCTGACCATGGGTGCTGGGTCTATAACAGACATTTTATCTATTCTCTTAATATCAAAAGGATAGTTCCTCTCATCTGTTTTTGTTGCCTCCATCTCAAGTTCTATTGCTGCTTGTGCCTCATATGTGATTATGCCCCTTATATCAAGGATTGCAGAGACACCATCAAAGAGACGTCCCATACTGGATGCAGGCACACAATTTATGTCCTTTTTGAGCATCTCTATAATAATTTCTGCATCTTTCTTATATTTTTTCAAAAAGGGGATGTTAGATTTCAATAGGTCATCCCCAAATGTCTTAAAAAGAAGGGAAAAACCGATTCTCCATACCTCCCTTATTGCCTTTTCTCCACCAGGAAGTGGTATATAGTCAAGAAAGGCATACCTTTCATATCCCTTGTAGTCAGCGATGAGAAACTCTGCCCCTCTGATATCCCCTTTTTCTCCATAGCCAGTCCCATCAAATGCAACCCCTATGACCTTCTCATCTGGCAGGTTGTTGTCCAGCATACAGGAGGCAATATGACTGTGGTGGTGCTGGATACCTATGCTTTTCAGTTTTTTCTTTTCAGCCATCGCAATCGCAAATCTGGTAGGCAAATAGTCAGGGTGAAGGTCATATGCAACTATACGAGGCGAAAAGCCGAAAAGTTTTGTAAAGCGGTTAAATACCTCCCTATAAAAGTTAAATGCCTCTGCATCTTCCTGTGTGCCTGTGTGCTGGCTCATTACAATACCTTCTTTCCTTCCAAATGCAATGGTGTTTTTCTCTTCTGTCCCAGCAGCAAACACCTCTTGTTTGAAAGGTACAGGAGTATTTATGAGCTCAGGTGTATAGCCACGTGCCTTTCTCATTATGTATATTTTCTTGTCTGGTGCAGTAGATACCACAGAGTCATCACAGCCGGTTTTTATAGGACGGTTGTTGGTAAGAATATAGTCAGATATACCGGCAAGTTTCTTTATATCCTGTGAGGTGTCTTTAAAGATAATAGGACTTTCTGCTCTATTGGCACTTGTGGCAATAATCACATCAGGGCACTTAAAGTAAAAAAGCAGGTGGTGTAGCGGTGTATAGGGAAGAAAGAACCCAAGATATCTGTTAGAAGGTGCTACTTCTTCAGGTAGTACAGACCCCTGTTTCTTTTTCAGAAGAACAATGGGTGTCCGCCAGGAGGTTAGTAGTCCTTCTTCCTCTTTGCCTATCACACAGTATCGTTTGATTGTTTCTATGTCCTTTGCCATAAGGGCAAATGGCTTATCCCCCCTTTCTTTTGTCTCCCTTAACCTTTTTACTGTCTTTCTATTGTTTGCATCACATACGAGGTGATACCCACCTGTACCCTTTACTGCCACAATATGTCCATCTCTTATAAGTTTTGCTGTATCTTCTATTGCCTTCACCTTCCTACTCAATACCCTGTCTTTAAACAGGAAAACATCAGGACCACAGGTAAAACAGCAGTCCGGTTGTGCATGGAATCTTCTATCAGTTGGGTTGTTATATTCATTCAGACATTCAGAACACATCCTGAATATCTTCATCGTGGTATGCTTTCTGTCATATGGAAGTTTTTCTGTAATAGTAAACCGTGGTCCACAGTTTGTGCAGTTGATAAAGGGAAAGAGATACCGCCTGTTCTTTGGATTGAAAAGTTCTTTCAAACAGTCATCACAGGTGGCAATATCAGGGGAAAGTTCAGTCCTTATATTTCCTGAAGCACTTTTACTTTCAATAATTCTAAATGCCTGTTCTTTGTTGAGAGGTGCTATATATATAACAAATATATTTTTTATGCGGGAACGGGAAGGGGGAAATTTTTTAAGTTTTTCAACAAATTCCTTTATGTCCGATGGTCTTCCTTCAACCTCAACATACACCCCATTAGTGGTATTACAGACAAATCCAGTTAGGTTATTTTCAACTGCATATCTGAATACCGTGGGCCTGAACCCAACCCCCTGTACCCTCCCCTCAATAGATACCCGTGTCCTTTTTCTTATCCGTGCCATCTTTCCCACATCTCAATGAGGTTCTTTCCCTGTATCTTTATAGTCCGTCCATCTATGAGCTCTGCATAGGATTTCTGACTATGGACAAAGGCATCAGCAGAAGAAAGATATTCAATAATAAGTTCACAAGGTCCTTCTAACTTCACAGGGACTATCTCCTGTATTCTCTGGACTGCCCTGTATGCCCCATCTTTTATCCTTTCCCTTGCCTTCACAGGAGAGATTGTTATTGCACAGGTTCTGTTAACCCCCTTTTTTACTGAGACCACCTCCATATTCGGCACATACTCTTTTGCCTCCCTGCATGCTGCCTCATCACCTGTGATGAGAACAGCAGGTATCCCGAACCAACCGGCAAGGTATATGTTCATCCCTATCTCACCTATGGGTGTGCCATTCAACAACATCTTTACTATGGTTTTACTTGAATAGGTATGGTTCAGGTTGCCATCAGGTGTACCATTCATTGCGTGGTGTGCAAGGAGAAAACAGGCATCCCACTTACTACTATCTATCTCCCAGAACCTCCCGATAGGTCTTCCATGTAGAAGTTTTGCTGAAGGGTGTATAAGTTCAGGGACAATCCCGCCAGGCCCATGTCCATCACACACAAGAATCTCTGTTGCCCCTGCACGCATTGCTCCTTCTACTGCGGAGTTGACCTCTGCTGTTAGAAGTTCCTTTGCCTTTTCATAGTACTTACCAGTATTATATGTCTGGCTTTCAAAATCAACAACACCTGCAACCCCTTCCAAGTCAGTCATTATATATATCTTCATTTTCCCTCCCTCTTGTTTTTTGTTCTTGTAATGTGGGCCCTTTGAAATTTCCTTGCCCTATGATAGCATAATAAAGAAGACAAAGTCCAGCATATGCGCAAAAATGAGGAACTACTTTTTGAATCTCATTTTAGGGTAGTGTAAAATAGACGAAAAGGGAAGAGGTTAAAGAAGTAAGAAAAAACATATAAAAGATATAGCCAATGTTGGCAGAACCCATTCTAACAAAGGGAGAAAAAAAT
>JAQVEU010000042.1 GCA_028697565.1 Candidatus Ratteibacteria bacterium | reverse complement strand
CGTGTAGCACAGAGGGCGAGAGGGTATTGCCGATGCGAGGAATAACGAGCATCGTTTGGCAAGGGCAGTGAGTTGGTGAACTGCCCCCGTTGACCGAAGCCCGTTAGGGCAAGAAGGGTAAGGGTGAGAACTTTTCCTTTACTCTCCACCCCCACCTATAAATAAACTCTAAATCCAAAACACTAAACCTAAAAATCCTCTCTAACCACCCCCACCTATATCCTCCCCCCTCATATGGGGAGGAATTAAATCCCCTCTAACCCCCTTTTATTAAAAGGGGGAAAAATCCCTCTTTAATCTCCCTTTTCCAAAGGAAGAAATTGCTTTTTCTCTCTTTCTTGCTTCTCCCTTCTTTTTCCTATCCCTTCCTTTTACAAAGGAAGGGGAAATCCCCCTTTATTAAAGCGGGGTTAAAAGAAAATTCCCCTCTTTGTAAAGAGGGGTGAGGGGAGATTTAGGTTCTCCCCTTTTGTGAGGGGTGTTAGAGGGGATTTTGCTTAACCTTTTCTATCTTGCTACTCGCTACTTTCAGGCAACGGAATCGACTGATTACTTACTTTCAATCTTCCAACAATTTTACTTGCTATTTTTTTCTGAAGATGACTCTTCACTCTCATATCTTTTTAGTGTTTTTATAAGGGACTCTGCCTCTTTTGGCATTGGAACTTTTCCTTCAAGGAGAATCTCTCTGGCTGTTATGTCATCCACTCCATAGAAAACCTTATTGGCTTCATTCTCACACATAATAAGCCCACCCTCTATAGAACCACCTATAAAAGCACCTCTCGCCCTTGAATATATAAACATCCCTGTGGCAGGCAAACCTGCACCTAATCCAACATCCCTTCCTACAGGACCAGCCGCAGCAGATATCTCACCGCCTATCTTCACAGGAGACTTTAGAAGAAGTGTCAAACCCTCCTCATTCATCACCAAAAGTATTGCATCTATTACCTTTCCACCTATCTGTAGACCTATACTTCCTTCTGCTGTTGCCATAAAAGCAGGTGGACTCCACTCGCCTGTCTCTTTATTTTTTGCCAGTATAATACCGTTTCCCCCTTTTGCACCAACAAAAAAGCCACCCTTATACTGTTTCAAAAAAATTATCGCATATGCATCTTTAAGAAATTGTCTTGGTATCTCTGAGTCCTTTGAAGACATTATATATAGGAGATTATTTTCAGCATCTTTAATTCTCTGGACAAGGGATTTTCGAGAAACTGCTGCATAAGCAAAAACAGATGTAAACATAAAGATGCAAATTAGAATCCAATTTATTCTTTTCATCATTCCTCCCTGTTTTCTTCTATTATATTATACCTTTTTCTTTAATAATTCAAAAATGTTATAATACGAGGGGAGGAGAAAAATGAAAAGTTATAAAAAAGAGTTGACCTTTAACACAGATAAACGGATTGAATTTATTAACATCACGGAAGAGGTACAGAAAGCAGTGGAGGAAAGTGGTGTTAAAGAAGGACTCTGTTTGGTCAATGCGATGCATATAACCGCAAGTGTCTTCATAAATGATGATGAAAAAGGGCTGCACAGTGATTTTGAAAGATGGCTTGAAAAACTCGCCCCACACCAGCCAGTTGCCCAGTATCAACATAATGTATCAGAGGATAATGCCGACGCCCATATGAAAAGACAGATTATGGGAAGAGAGGTTGTTATTGCCATAACTGATGGTAAACTTGATTTTGGACCATGGGAACAGGTATTTTACGGAGAGTTTGATGGAAGAAGGAAAAAACGGGTTCTGATTAAAATTATCGGAGAATAGTATCATAGAAACCAAATTTTTCCCTATGTTCTGGCGATAGTCAGGACTATTACCCTTTCTGCTCCACTTCTTAGCAAGACCTTTTTTACCTCTTCGGTCGTGGCTCCCGATGTATAAACATCATCTATCAGGAGAATTTTTCTACCCCTGATGAGACATTCTTTTTTTACAGTAAAACTCCCCTTTACATTCTCTGCCCTCTCTTTTTTACCCATCGCTGTCTGGGAAGGAGTATTCTTTGACTTAATAACAACTCCCGCAACATATCTCTTCTTCAGCAATTTTGAAAGGTAAAAAGAGATGATAGCACATTGATTAAATCCCCTGCTGAATTCCTTTTTCCAGTGTAGTGGAACCGGAACTATTACATCAAAGTTATCTATTTTATTATTAATGATAAAGTCATTTAAAAGTAGAGCAAATCTTTTGCCATAGTACTTTTTTCTGTTGTATTTTAATCTATGTATCGCATCTTTTACAGGACCATCATATTTAAAAATGTGGAAATGTTCTGCATCTATATGACTTTCAAGTGATATTATCCTGCCTTCACATTCTCTACAAAACCCATATCTGTTGAGTGGAAAAGGATATGCACACCCCATACAACGTTCACGCCATAAAAGATTTAAAATTTTATTGATAGACATAACTCTATTAATATTTTACAATAATAATAATGGAAATAAAAATTAAAACCCGGTATATAAGTAAGGAGTTTTTTACAAATTTTATTTTTGCTATAGCGATTACAATCTTTATTTTTTCGCTGGATGCTTTATTTCAGGTAATTGAGGTTCTGGTAAGTGGTACCTTTTACCCTGTGGTCGTTTCTTGTATATTTCTTCTTGCCCTTTTCTCATCTTTTCTCTATATCATTCCCCTCTCTTTTTTCTATGCAACTTCTGCACTCTTTTCACGACTTGCTGTAGACAGAGAGATACTGATATTCTCCTCGTCCGGGATAAATCCCTATAGATTAACTGGTGTCCTTTTTATCTTTGCCCTTATTGGCTCCCTGTTTCTTTTTTTCTTCAACTTTTTTATTCTTCCTGAGATGAGTTATAAAAAACGTGAGATGATACACCGTCTCCAGTTTAAAAACCCACTTTCTCTATTACGAGAAAAAAATACAACAACAGATATACCAGGTGTTACTATATACATTGGTAAGATAAGCCATTCTTACAAAATAAAGAATATTTCTATTACCTATAAAGATATGGGAAAAACACACTTTTTAAAAGCAGAAAGAGGTAGTGCAGGATATAATTCTGAAACAAACGAGATGATATTCAATCTACAGAATGGTTTTCTTATTATTTATGATTCTCTTCAAACAATCTCACGACTGGATTTTACAAACTACAGATTTGTCTTACCACTTCCTGATTCTTTTGGTGCCAAACATCAAGTAAAACCGAAGGTCTATGAGATGCGACTTGCTGAACTACTTGCCAACAACGGGATAAAGGAAAAAATAGAGATACACAAAAGGATGGTGTTTTCTGTTATTCCGATTGTCTTTATTCTTATAGCAGCATCCATTGGTATAAAGTTGAAACAGGAAAGTAAACTACTTCATATCGGAATTGGTGGAGGCATAGCAATGCTTTTTTTACAATTAATTATTTTGGGAGAGATTCTTACATATAAGACAGGGCTACCTGTTTTTATCTGGACACCTGTATTTCTCTTTCTTGTAGCATGGGGGTTTTTAAGATGAGTATAAAAACAAGATATACTGTATTTAATTTCTTAAAACTATTCTTACTGGTCAGTATC
Organism: Candidatus Ratteibacteria bacterium; assembly: GCA_028697565.1. Classification (GTDB taxonomy): domain Bacteria; phylum Ratteibacteria; class UBA8468; order B48-G9; family JAFGKM01; genus JAAYXZ01. The sequence continues at coordinate 3,093 of JAQVEU010000042.1, read as the reverse complement.
TCATTCCTTCTCCTTTTCTTTTTCATAGAGGTTATTGATAATGTCTATTCTATTATCCGCCATGGAGGAATTTTCAATATTATAAAGGTAATCTATAAACTTCCCTCTATTTTTGTAGAAATTTCTCCTGTCCTCACATTTTTAAGCAGTATGTTTCTGTTAGGAGAGATGATAAAATACGGGGAGGTAAGGGTTCTTGAATTTTCAGGAATAAAACCTGTAAGCATATTAAGGATATTATTTATCTGTGGATTTATTATCTCAGGACTTGTTTTTTATATCAAGAATTTTCCAGCACCTTTACTTCTTCAAAAAATAGAAGAAGATAATGAAATTGATATATTAAGTTTTTCCACAGACAGGTATCTTTTGTACAGTGAAAGATTTACTCCCCCCTCTAATTTTGTAAATATCCAGATTTCAGAGATATTTGAAGATGGTGAGATTATTACCATAAATGCAGTCAGTGCCATATATATTGGCGACAATATATGGTCATTCAAAAAAGGAAAGTTATGGCACTTTGATAGTAACGGACATCTTAAAAACTCAGAGAATTTCACCAGCAAGATAATATCTATTATGCTTGACCCAGACATTATCCTTGAGACATCAAGAGATATAGATGAACTTTCTTATAAGGAACTGAGAAACATGATGGTTAAATTAAGCAAACTCCATATCCTTCCTGTCTCTCTTAAAGGGACATACCAGGAAAGGTTTGCTTATCCACTTCTCAATGTGTTTCTCCTTTTGATACTCGTGCCTTTCTTTTTTATCAAACAGAAGATATCAAGAGTATTTGTACTGGGGTTTTCTATATTCCTCTCTTTTATATGCTACGGCATATTCTCCTTTGGTCTCACCCTTGCTAAAAGTGGAAAATTGCCTGTATTTTTAGGTGTATGGCTGGTTCATATAATTCTTTCTCTTGCAGTTATTTCATATTTTGTATGGTTGTATAAAAAGACAAAGTCAGGTATAATGTAGAGACATGCCATGGCATGTCTATGGAATATTTCAATTATAATGAAAAAAGACATATTAATAGAGATCGGATGTGAGGATTTACCTTCCTGGGCAGGAGATTATTTCAGAGAGCAATGGATTCCATCTCTTACTTCCATGCTTGATGAATACAGAATTGAATATGGGAAGGTAATATTTTTTTACACCATAAGACGTCTAATCATATATATAAAAAGTGTAGGTCCCAGACAGAAAGACACCACTACTGAGATATATGGTCCCCCTCTTGAAATAGCCACTGATAGAGAAGGACACCTTACTCCCGCAGCAAAAAAATTTGCTGACTCCTATAATGTAGATGTTAACCATCTTCTTATTAGAGAAAGGAAAGGGAAAAAAGTTTTTGCAGTAGTTAAACAGGAAAAAGGAAAGCCAATCTTTGAGATTATGGGAGATATTATAGAAAAAAGTATCAAAAGGCTGGAGATACCAAGAGGAATGAAATGGGATGGAGAAAACTTTAGATTTTTAAGGCCTATAAGGTGGATACTATCTCTTTATGGAGAAAAGGTTATGGATGTCTCCCTTGCAGGAATAAAAAGCAGCAGGTTTTCCTATGGACACAGGACATTGGCACCAGGCAGATTTAGGGTTTTAAAACCCTCCGATTATATGGATAAGGTCCTTAAAAAATTTGTTATGTTTGACCCTGATGTCCGTCTTGAATTCACAAGAACAGAAATTGCAAGAAAAACAGGTGTCAAGGATTTGCTTTTTGACAAGGAACACCTTAAAAAGGTTACATCTCTAACAGAATATCCAGTTATTGAAGTGTGCAGAATAAAAGATGAATATAACGACATTCCACAGGAAATAGTGGGTGTAGTAATAATGAAACTCAATGGTCTCCCACTATACAACAGGGATGGCCACATTGAAAAAAAATACATTGGTATTTTTGATGGTATAGGCGGAGATGAAATAGTAAACAACTACCAAAATGTTCTGTACGCAAAGCTGGAAGATGCTAAATTTTTTATAAACAAGGACCTGCAACGTGATTTTAAAAGTTATACAGAGGACCTTAAAAATATTGTCTACCATCCTAAATGGGGAAGTATGTATGAAAGGGTTGAAAGATTTAAAAAAATATACAGTATATTGACCGATTATCTTGAATTGTCTGACGAAATGAAAGAGAATATTTTTAATATCATATCCCTGTGTAAAAATGACCTGCCAACTCTCATGGTAACTGAATTCCCTTCCCTCCAAGGAGTTATTGGCAGAATCTATGCAGAAAAAAACGGATATAACAAAATAGTATCTTCAGGAATTGAACAACATTATTGGCCCAGGACCAGTGGAGATAAACTTCCCCAAACCATAGAATCTTCTATTGCTTCTATTATAGTAAGAATTGAAACATTATGCGGTTTCATTCTGGATAATATGGAAATAAAAGGAAGTGGAGACCCCTATGGACTTAAGAAGATTACCAATGGGTTAATTGAAATAATATGGGAAAAAGGGATTGATTTTCCTTTAAGAGAAGTTATCAACAAAACCGTTGATATTTTTGGTTCTTATCCTGCTGAAGTAAAAGACAGAATAATAAACTTCATTTTACAACGGGTTGATAATCTTTTTGCAGGGGAAGGAATCTCTCAAGGAATAAGAAAAGCCGTTATGGCAGTGGATAGTGAAAACCTTTTAGCTTTAAGAGAAAAGATAGATGCACTTAAAGATTTCTTTAAAATTAGTTCAGCAAAAAATATACTCGTACCTTTTATACGGACGGCAAATATCCTGAAACAGGCGAAGGAGAAAGGCATCACTCCTGGTATATTTGACGAATCGTTACTTGTTGAAAACACAGAAAAAGAACTATACAATTTTTACAGAGAAAATAAAGAGATATCACACCTGCTTGACGGGAAGAACAGAAATTATACGGAATTTCTGCAACAGTTAGGTAGATGGCGTGAAATTATTGACAGATTTTTTGATGATGTTCTTGTTATGTGTCCGGATGAGAAACTAAGAAATAACCGTATTGCTCTGCTGAAAAATATCAATGACCTGTTTTTGCTCTTTGCGGACTTTTCACTCATACCGATTGTG
>JAQVEU010000041.1 GCA_028697565.1 Candidatus Ratteibacteria bacterium | reverse complement strand
ATAATCTCTTTTAACTGAGGCAATGTTCCTTCACTCTCAATTAATACAACAACATCAGGATTTGAAAGTGCTAACTTTCTGTCCCTTGTGAGAATTATTCTTTCCTCTTTTTTCGCAGTCCTTAAAAGTTCCACTTTCCTGCTTGTATTAAAATAGAGGGTGTCATATCCCATAAGTCGGAGCCATCTTCCTGCCTTGCCAAGCATACCATCTACTATAAATTTTCCCATTTATACTAAATTCAATCCTCACCTGTCTTCTCAGGAAAGGGGAGTATATAAACTTCCCTTATAAAGTAAAACGATTGGTAATGGGCATCCTTCTATCTTTTCCGAATGCTTTAGGTGTGATTTTTGTTCCTGGTGGTGCCTGCCGTCTTTTATATTCACTTCTGTCCACCATTGCAATGACTTTCCTTACTGTTTCCCTGTCAAATCCTGATGAAACAATCTCTGTAAAATTTTTATCCTTTTCAATGTATTCTTTGAGGATACCATCAAGGGTTTCATAAGGTGGTAATGTATCCTGGTCTTTTTGGTCTGGCCTTAATTCAGCAGTTGGTTCTTTGGTTAATATCCGTTCAGGAATTACAACATTCACAGAGTTTCTATATTGAGCAAGCTTATATACCAGTGTTTTATATACATCCTTAATTACAGCAAATCCACCAGCCATATCACCATAAAGTGTAGAATAGCCAACACTTATCTCTGACTTATTCCCTGTGGTAAGTACAATGTATCCAAATTTATTGGAAAGTGCCATAAGGATATTTCCTCTTATCCTTGCCTGAAGATTTTCTTCTGTTATATCTAACTTTTTTCCAGAAAAAATGGGGGAGAGGGTTTCAAGATATGTTGTGAATATATCATCTATAGGTATTGTTATAAATGCAATCTTAAGGTTTTCCGCCAGTAGTTTTGCATCCTCTTCTGACTCTTTCGAAGAATATCTTGAAGGCATAAAGACACCCACAACATTTTCACTTCCGAGTGCATCAGAAGCAATAGTAGCAACAAGTGAGGAATCTATACCACCGCTCAGACCAAGTACAACCTTCTTGAAACCATTCTTCAGAACATAATCCCTCAGTCCTATCATAAGGGCAAGATATACCTCTTCTTCTTTTGTTATCTCTTTATATTCAGGAATAGTAATAAATGGTTTGTTTTCTGATATGCTATGTGAAATATAAAATGCTGCTTTTTGTGTTTTCTCTGCCTTTTCTATTGGAATATCAATAACAAACAGTGCTTCCCTGAAAGATGGTGCTTTATAGAAAGTGTTCCCTGTATTATCCATTACAAAACTGCCACCATCAAAGACAATCTCATCCTGTCCTCCTACAAGATTGGTATAACAGACCGTGATATTATTTTCCATACATTGCTGTCTTATAATATCTTCTCTTTCTTCTGTTTTACCCATAGAATAAGGTGATGCACTTATGTTAAAAATGAGTTTTGCTCCTTTTGCTGCCTGTAATTTTGTAGGTCCTTCTATGTGCCAGATGTCTTCGCAGATATTCACACCAAATGATATTCCTGATAGGTCAACAATAAATGGATTGTTTCCTGCAGAAAAATATCTTTTTTCGTCAAATACGCCATAGTTTGGCAGAAGTATCTTGTGATAAACAGCAACCTTTTTTCTGTTGTGTAGTATACCTGCTGAGTTGTACAGATTACCATCTTGCGTGTCTACAAAGCCAACAATAACCACAATATCTCCGACTATTTTTTCAAGAGAAGAGATAGTGTTAAGATTTTCTTTAATAAAGGTGGACTTTAATAAAAGGTCTTCTGGAGGATAGCCAGTTATAAATAGTTCAGGGAATGAAAGAATATCAACCTTGTTTTTTTGTGCCTTTTTTATATAGTCAGTTATCTTCTTACAATTTCCTTTAATATCACCTACTGTAAAATTTACCTGTCCAATGCCTAACCGAATCTTGTCCATACCTTCTATTATACAACATTATGAATATAAATATTAAATCTTATATCTTTGTTCTCCATCCCCTCGTATTGGAAGGAATAAATCCCCTCTAACCCCCGAAATCCCTTTACAAAAGGGAAGGACTGCTTTATTAAAGGGGGGAACTGGGGAATTTTCCCCTTCCTTTGTTAAAGGAATGACTGGGATGGATTTCTCTGCAATCTTTTAACCTTTTAATCTATTTATTCTTCCATAGGGACAAATTCCATTTTAAAAGTTATCTGGGTTCTTTCAGGCAGGGTAGATGATGGTTTTACTTCTGTACCAACAACACCACCAATCTCTTTTGCTGCCTTTTGGACAATTTTTCCTGTTGCATCAGTAGACATCTTTACATAATTGGATATAAGGTATCCATTTTCTATATCAAAGATAACCTTACCTTCAAGAGAACCCCTGTTGTTTTCAGTAGAGATGTCTATATATGCCTTACCTTCTTTTATCTCCTGTAGTTTATACTGAATGGTTACACCCATATTTTTATCTCTTTTTTCCCATACATCACCTACTGCTACAGGTGATCCAGGGACAGGAAATATAAATGCCTGAAAGTAGATATTAAATTCATTGGATGGCATCTTTGAAAGGTCAATCTTTATAGGTAGCCGGTCTATTCCTGGGATATAGTCAGCAAGGTTATACAGGAAAACTTTCAAGAACTCTGCTGATATATCCTGAAAACCCTGACTTTCAAGTATTTCTCCTTTTGGAGACATTTTTATCTTCACCTCTTTCGGCTGAGAAAATATTTTTATATTGTCCTGCCAGCCCTGTAGACAGGTTATTGTGATAATACCATTTTTGTTTTCGTCAACACCTTGGAATAGTTCCGATATATAGACAAGTGTTCTCTTATTTACATCAAACTTCCTTCCACCGATATTGAAATTATCCTTTTTATCAAGAGATATCTGGTAATAAATTTCTGTTTCTTTAGGAAATTTATATACAAGTATGTATTTTTCTACCTCAGGTTTTACTTCTTCAGCCACAACATCTACCTTTTCTTTTTCAGATGTGGACGTATTATTTACTGCTTCTTCACAATATAGATGTACTGAAATATTCATTACCAGACATAGCATTAGAATAAATACTTTCTTCATTTTTGTTCTCCTCTCTTTATCTTTTTTGCCATCTAACACTGCCGTCAAGGTATAAAACATTTATCCCGCCCGTATGTGAATAGTTGGGCCAACCAGCATCTTTTAGAGGTGGGTCTGCAAGGAGCCATATATTAGATGAACCAAATTTTCCATCAGGGTCTGTCCAAAAGCCATCTATCTTCCTGCCTTTTACACCGGGGTCACCTGGTGGAGGTGTGGTGTTAATGATATAGGTTGTGAATGGTTCTATAGGCAAACTATGCTGGGTTGTATAGTCACTGATAAACCTTTTTCCCACAGGACAATAATATATATCAGGGGATGTGGGCCAGTCAAAAATAAAGGGTATATTTGCAAGATTGGGTTCCATTATAGGTCTGATAAAATTCGTCCAGTTGATATAATATATATAGGGGAAAAGAGTCTCTGCCGCTCCAATATCTCTTGGTGGTAAAGTTCCTTCATACATATCTGCATAGAGGGCAAACGCAAGATATAACTGTTTCAAATTGTTCATACAACTTATCTGCCTTGCTTTTTCTCGTGCCTGTGAAAGTGCAGGTAGAAGTAGCGCAGCAAGAATACCAATGATGGCTACTACAACCAGAAGTTCTATCAGTGTGAAGGCATTTTTTCTCATCAGTATTCTCCTTTTTTATCTCTGTAAAAGTTTTAGATATAAAAATGCAGTGAACTCCTGGAAGTTCATATTTATAAGTTTAAATTCATTTTCAGAAAAAAGACGGTTATAGGTCATACCAGAAAATTCAACGGATAACTTATTCCCTTTTTCTTCTTTTTGTAATAATATCGTATCAGGAAGATAGATAAGATACCCTGCCTTCTTATCTGGAATTGAATAGTTTAGTCTGACAAAAGAACCATCCTTGCCTGAGAATGAAATGGAGGCAAATGTCCAGTAGTTATCAAATATCTCAATTTTGATATTTCCTTTTTGTATAGGATAATTAAAGATATATGTTGTTTGTCCATCTTTTTTACCTATCTTTTCCTCCATTGTGATTTTTTCTCTGATTGTATCTTCATTGGTAATGATATAATTAATAGTTTCTTTTAGTACGTTTGATGAAACTGCCTGCTTCTGTATATCTGTTTTCTGTCCGTATTGTTTTAATATCTTCTCTATTTCACTAATATTATCCTTGATTACAACACCCATCCTCGGCAACAGAACTTCTATATTATCCCCTGCCTTTGTAAATACAAAATTTAGTAGTGAACTATTAAAGTACATACAGATATATTCTGCCTTGCTTTTTCCATCCACACCTATAAACTTAATTTTAAGGTCTCCTGTGCCGGTAAGGACATTTGAGACAGGTTCGTTAAATAGATTGTTGATAAATGGCTGGATAGCAGCAAGGGCTCCAGGAGATAAGGCAATCTCTGTCTTCATTTTTGTCTGTATGCTTTCAATAGTAGGAAATGCTTCTGTCTGGGCAGACCTTATCTTTGTGAAAAAGTTGTTCAGTATGAGGTCTTTGTTGTCCTTTGCCTGCAGATGGAAAACAAGGAAACAAAAAAAGAGCACAAAAATCTTTTTATACCCTGTCATAGTTTCCTCCATTTGTCTGTTCTCTATTTTCTTTTAAAGACATTATTTCCTGTATAGATATAGACGGAAGTTCCAAGATTAAACTATAAAGTTTAAAAATTTCTTCTATTCCTTCTTCAGGAGAGATACCTGCTTTTTCTGAGATTTCAGGACTTTCTGTATACTTTTTCTGCTCAGTTATGACAGTTGCAGTGGTGGGTAATTCAGATATTACAGGAGGAGGAACTATACCGGCATTGGTTAGAGAGACCTTTTCTTCTTGCACTTTTGTGGCTTTTTGTCCTCCACGTATTAAGAACACTCCTTGCACAATATTGCCCATAATAAGGAGTATTGAAACAGCAGTCAACAATTTGGTATAACGGAGAAGAAACATACTCTGTCTCTTTTTTATAACATCTACAATAGACCCAGCAATGTCCCTTTCTATTTCCGCTCTCTCTGCATCTTTTCTTATCTCAACCAGTATTTCCTCTATGTTTATGTTTTTGAAGGGGTCGTTTTCCATTTTTCTTATCCTTTTATATATTTAGTCCCTTTTTTGTTCTTTTGGTTCAATTAGTTTTTTAAGGAGCGTTCTTGCAGTGAAAAGGCGGGATTTAACAGTACCAGTGTTGATATTCAGATATCTGGCTATTTCTTCAACGGTCATCTCTTCAAAATAGTAGAGGGTGATAACCTCTTTATAGTGTAAGGGCAGGTTTAAAACGCCTGCCCTTACCACCTCTTTAATATCAGGGTCAGGAGGAGAGACATTATCGGCAGGAATAATCTGTCCAATCCTTTTTATTAACATCCTTTTGTATCTGTTTTTCTTAAACTTCTTATAGGCACGGTTCAGCATTATTCTGTAAATCCATGTATAAAAGGAAGAATTACCACGGAATCTTCTTATACTTTTAAAGGCAGCAAGATATGTCTCCTGCAGGAGGTCTTCATCTTCTTCGGGACAGAGTGCAAAGGCAGTGTTTTTTAGCCGTTTTTCACAGGAATATAAAAGCGTAGTAAAGGCATCTATATCCCCTTTCTGTGCCAATTTTATAAGTTTTTCTTCATCCATTATAATAACAATTTCTCTGCCAGGTAGGAACTTCTGTAGAAAGTGCCGGCGAATATATTTTTGAAGCCCATCTTTTTACCTGTTTCTTCATACTTCTTAAATACTTCGGGGCTGATATATTCTCTAACATCTACTGCCTTTTTTGATGGTTTTAGATACTGTCCGATAACGAGGTAGTCACATCCTGTTTCTCTAATGGAATATAGTAGTTCTATGACCTCTTCTTCCTTTTCTCCCAGTCCAAGCATAAAACCCGATTTTGTAATAATTCTATGTTGTTTTATGGCCTTTAAAACATTAAGAGATGTTTTATAGTCAGACGAGGGCCTCACAGCAGGATAAAGGGAAGGGACTGTTTCTATATTGTGAGAGATGACATCTGGTTGTGCTTCAAAAACCTTTCTTAAACTTTCTTCATTTCCCTGAAAGTCAGGAATAAGCAATTCAATCTTTGTAAGGGGATTTAGTTCCTTTATGCATTTTGTTGTTGTAGCAAAATGTTCTGCACCACCATCTGATAGGTCATCTCTGGTAGGAGATGTAATTACTACATATGTCATTTCCAGTAGTTTTACTGCTTTTGCTATGTTCTCCGGCTCTTTATTGTCTGGAGGGGTGTGCTCTTTTAGAGGCAAAACGCCACAGAACCTGCAGTTTCTTGTGCATCTATTTCCAAGTATCATAAAGGTAGCATAGCCCTTACAAAAACACTCATAGACATTTGGGCAAACAGCACTTTCGCATACTGTATTGATAGCAAGTCCATTAAGTATTTTTTTAACCTGTTCCCATTTTTTATTAATTGATACCCTTTTTTTAATCCTGTCCGGAATATATTCCTGCATAAAGTTATATTAACATAAAGTAAATACTCAGCCAACCGCATTGGTTAAAAAGTAGCGAGTAGAAAGTAGCAAGAGAAGACGAATAAAAAGTATTAAAGATGCAAAATATTAAAGTATTTTTCTCTCTACTTGCTCCTCGCTACTTATGTCTGAAATGTGATAAAATACTAAAACAAAAG
>JAQVEU010000040.1 GCA_028697565.1 Candidatus Ratteibacteria bacterium | reverse complement strand
GATAATGGACCAGAGATAATTCCACATAAGTACCTTGACATAAATGGTTTTCCTATCAATCCTACAAGACGTGACTATCCATCAGAATTTATTCAGACAGGCATATCAGCCATAGATGGACTAAACAGTTTAGTACGGGGGCAAAAACTTCCTATATTTTCAGGGTCAGGACTTCCCCATAACCTTCTTGCTACACAGATAGTAAAACAGGCAAAGATACCAGCAGAAAAGGAAGAGGTAGAATTTGTAGTTGTCTTTGCTGCAATGGGAATTACATTTGAAGAGGCGGAGTTTTTCCAGAAGGAATTCAGAGAGGCAGGTGCAATAGAAAGATGTGTACTATTTATCAACCTTGCTGATGAGCCAGCAATAGAACGAATTTCAACACCACGTGTTGCACTTACAGCAGCGGAGTATCTTGCATTTGAGTTAGGAATGCATGTCGTTGTTATCCTTACAGATATGTCAAACTATGCAGAGGCACTACGGGAGATATCAGCAGCAAGAAATGAGATACCCGGAAGACGGGGGTATCCTTCCTATCTTTATACAGACCTTTCCACTATCTATGAACGGGCAGGCAGAATTAAAGGAAGAAAAGGGTCTGTCACGCAGATACCTATCCTTACAATGCCGGAAGATGATAAGACCCATCCTATTCCAGACCTTACCGGCTATATAACAGAGGGACAGATTATACTTTCAAGACAACTCCATCTTAAAGGTATATATCCACCCATTGATGTCCTTACCTCCCTTTCCCGGCTTAGAGACAAAGGTATAGGTGTTGATAAGAAGACAGGAAGAAACCTAACCCGGGAAGACCACCCTGCTGTAGCAAGTCAGTTGTTCGCATCCTATGCCAGAGGTAAAGAGGCGGAAGAACTCGCTGTTGTACTCGGAGAGGCATCCCTCACAGAAACAGACATCGCCCATCTTTCCTTTGCAAGAGAGTTTGAAAAAGAGTTTATTTCACAGAGACATGATGAAGAAAGAACAATACAAGAAACACTAAATATCGGATGGAATCTGCTCCATCTTCTACCTGTCTCAGAAATAAAAAGGATACCTCCTGAGATATTAGAGAAACGTTGGAGAAAAGATGAAACTAAAGGTTAATCCTAACAGGATGGTGCTACTAAATCTTAAAAAGCGACTGCTTCTTGCAAAGAGGGGACATAAACTTCTTAAAGATAAGGAGGAGCAACTCCTGATAGAGTTTCGTTCCCTTATTGATAGTGTAAAAAAAGAAAGAAAGTCCATGGAAGAGGAGATAGTAAAGTTTTATCTGGATGTTCTGAAAATGAAAGGACTGATGGAGGAAAGTGTATGGAAGGCATTTGTTGAAGAGCCATTTTTCAAAACAACATTTTCACAGGAAATACAAAGATTTTTTAATATCCCTGTTCCAAAAATCTCTTTTAACACATCCCCTGAAAAATTCCTGCCTGACTATTCCCTATCCCCATATCACTATTACCTTTTAGAAAAAGGCAGGGAGATACTTAAAAAACTATTGTACCTGTCCTTTCTTGAAAACAAACTGATAAGTTTTGCAATAGAGATTGAGCGAACAAGGAGAAGGGTCAATGCCCTTGAATATGTACTGATGCCAAATATTAAAGAGACCATACGATTTATAACATTTAAGCTTAATGAGGCAGAAAGGGCATCACTTGTAATGCTTAAGCATATCCAGTTAACCCGTTAAGAGTAACAAAACTATTCCTTTATGACAGGGTTTTTAAGAATCCCTATACCTTCTATCTCTACCTCAATTGTATCTCCTTCTCTAAGGAACACCGCAGGACTTCTCGCAAACCCAACCCCTGAAGGTGTACCTGTCATAATAAGGGTACCTGGAAGCAGTGTCATCTGTCTTGAAAGGTAAGAAACTATATCTGCAACACTGAATATCATATCTGATGTGTTTGCATCCTGCATTATAACACCGTTGAGCCGTGAGTAAATATTTAAGTTATCTGGTTTGATATCTGTTTCTATCCAGGGACCTATCGGTGCAAAGGAATCAAATGACTTTGCCCTTGCCCACTGTTTGTCAATCTTCATCTGACAGTCCCTTGCAGATACATCATTACCACAGGTATATCCCAATATATATCGTGAGGCATCCTCTTTTCTAATATTCTTTGCCCTTTTCTTTATCACAATAACAAGCTCTGCTTCATAGTCAACAAAGTCAGGTGCCTCCTTCGGCAGAACAATAGGGCTCAGATGTCCTGTTATGGCACTGGTTGCCTTCAAAAATATTACAGGTGCAGGTGGCAGTTCCATCCTGCTCTCTTCTGCATGTTCTTTATAGTTAAGCCCTAACGCAACAATATTTGGTGGCTCAACCGGTGGTAAAAATTTTTTCACATCATTAAGAGAGACCTGCTTTCCTGATAGTTCTATTGTATTAGACAAAGGAGATGCCTTGATTATTTGAATGCTATCTCCTTCTAAAATACCATACACATCCTTTTCTTCTCGTTCATCCAGAGAAACCCTTACATACCTCATTCTTTCTTGTCCTGGTCATCCACCTCTTTAAATTCAGCATCAACAACATTACCTTTTTCTCCCTTCTCTGTTTCTTGTTCTGGTTGTGCCTGCTGCGCTGAAGCACCCTGTTGCTGCTGCGTCTGTTGATATATCACTTCTGCAAGGCCATGTGCTGCCTGCTGGAGGTCATCCATCGCCCTCTGGATACTATCCTTATCTTTATTGTCTGCCTTTATCAGTTTATCAAGGGCATCTATCTTTTCCTGAATATTCTTTCTGTCTGCCTCCCCTATCTTATCTCCATGGTCTTTCAATGTCTTATTGACTGTATATATAAGAGAATCTGCCTGGTTGACAATCTCTATAAGTTCCTTCTGCTTTTTGTCTTCCTCTGCATATCTCTCTGCCTCCTTTACCATCTTTTCAATCTCTTCCTGTGAAAGTTTCTTTGAGGCAGTAATCTTAATGGACTGTTCCTTTCCTGTTCCCTTATCCTTGGCCGTCACATTCAGGATGCCATTTGAGTCAATATCAAATGACACCTCTATCTGGGGGACACCCCTCGGTGCAGGCGGGATACCCATCAGATGGAAAGTTCCTAAACTCAGATTATCCTTTGCCATAGGTCTCTCACCCTGTAAAACATTTATCTCTACAGATGTCTGGTTATCTGCTGCGGTTGTAAATATCTGGCTTTTCTTTACAGGTATGGTGGTATTTCTCTCTATAATCTTTGTGAATACCCCACCGAGTGTCTCCACACCAAGTGAAAGAGGAGTAACATCAAGAAGCAAAATATCCTTGTCCTTCAGTTCTCCGCCCAGTATTGCGCCCTGTATCGCCGCACCTATGGAAACACACTCCATAGGATCAACCCCTCTCTCCGGCTTAATTCCAATAAGTTCTTCTATAAACTTCTGGACAATGGGCATCCTTGTAGGACCACCTACAAGAATAACCTTATTGATATCAGAGGGCTTTAGTTTTGCATCTTCAATTGCCTGTTGCACAGGCCCTTTACATCTTTCTATAATGGGCTCAACTAACTCTTCAAGTTTTGCCCTTCTTATTTTCATCAGAAGGTGTTTAGGTCCTGTCTGGTCCGCTGTAATAAAAGGAAGATTTATTTCTGTTTCAAGTGTAGAAGAAAGTTCTATTTTTGCCTTTTCCGCTGCCTCTTTAATCCTCTGTATTGCCATCCTATCCTTGCTCACATCAATACCTGACTCCTTTTTAAATTCTTCAACAATATACCTTATCAGGGCCTCATCCATATCAGTCCCGCCCAGCTGTGTATCTCCATGTGTTGAAAGAACCTTGAAGACCCCTGCCATCATATCCATTATTGTTACATCAAGTGTTCCTGCACCAAAATCAAACACAAGAATCTTCAGTTCTGCTTCAAGTTTATCAAGCCCATAGGCAAAAGATGCTGCTGTTGGCTCATTTATGAGACGTACCACCTCAAGACCTGCAATGGTACCAGCATCCTTGGTCGCCTGCCTCTGGTTATCATTAAAATATGCAGGAACAGTAATCACTGCTTTTTTAATTGGTTGTCCTAAAAATGCTTCCGCATCCCTCTTAATTTTTTGAAGGATATATGCAGATATCTGTTGAGGGGTATATGTCTTTCCATATATGTTGTATTTGTAGTCAGTCCCCATCTTTCTTTTTGCACCAAAAACAGTACCCTCAGGGTTAACTGCTGCCTGTCTTCTTGCTGGCTCACCTACAAGGACCTGTCCGTCTTTCGTAAACGCCACATACGAAGGAAATGCCTTACCACCCACAGTAGTCCCTTCTGCACTGGGAATAATAACTGGCTTCCCTCCTTCCATCACTGCTGCTGAAGAATTGCTTGTTCCAAGGTCTATACCTATAATCTTCTCTGCCATCTTTTATACCTCCATTGTTTTTTGTTTTTTGCTTTTTTCTTTAACTTTATATTTAGATGAGAGATACATTAATAAGTTTCAAACTCCTCTTCTCTGGGACCTGGTCCCAGAAGTAAGTGGGCGGTGCAGGACTTGAACCTGCGACTTCTACCTTGTAAGGGTAGCGCTCTTGCCACTGAGCTAACCGCCCGGGAGAAACTAGTGAATAGTTATCAGTGATTAGTGGTTAGTAAAAAATTATTACTGGCTATTCCTAATCACTCGCTTTTATGTTTTATACTGATCACTGCTCACTATTCACTGCCCTTATGTCTTATACTAATCACTATTCACTAATCACTGCTTTTACGTGGGCGGTGCAGGACTTGGCGCCCTCGCATCCCAATACTGGGATGTCTCACCATCTCATCATCCTTGCCAAACAATGCTCCTTACTCGTCGCATTGGCAATGGGTCGGCCACCCGCTGAAATTGCTCTTACCCATCGCAATTTCTGACTTCGCTCCCCTGAAATCCTGAAAATTCAGGATTTCAGCCTGCGACTTCTACCTTGTAAGGGTAGCGCTCTTGCCACTGAGCTAACCGCCCGGGAGAAACAGTTATCAGTGATTAGTGGTTAGTAAAATTTTATTACTGGCAAATGTTACTCAATCCCCATTCATCCTTAAGTAGCAAGTAGAGAAATTCCCCCCTTTACAAAAGGGGGTTAGATTAGAGGGGATTTTGCTTAACCTTTTCTATCTTACTTCTTGCTACTTTCTACTCGCTACTTTTCCTACTCTGTGTTTTAATATAGTATGGCTTTTACTGAATATATATAAACTATTTTTGCAACAGCAGGAACCTGTGGTATATTATACATCAAGGTTGTATCTTTATACAAAAAAAAATAAAAATCTACTTGACATAAAAAATAGATTGTATATAATAGGTAAATCTCTTAACAAAACAAGGAGGAGAAAAATGGCAGAGGATATACTGCAAGGAATAAAGGATAGTGTAATATCAGGGAATGCAGCGAAAACAAAAGAACTGGTGGAGAAGGCAGTTGAACAAAATATTGCTGTTGAAAAGATTCTTAATGAAGGGCTTATTGCTGGTATGAATGTGGTTGGGATGAAATTCAAAAACAATGAATTTTACGTCCCGGAAGTCCTTATTGCTGCAAGAGCAATGCATACAGGTATGGGAATAATAGAGCCACTTATTGCCCAGGCAGGAATTAAGCCACTTGCAAAACTTGCCATTGGAACAGTCAAGGGGGACCTCCACGATATAGGAAAGAATTTAGTCATTATGATGTGGAAAGGTGCTGGATTTGAAGTAGAAGACCTTGGCATAGATGTGCCACCTGAAAAATTTGTTGAAGCAGTTAAAAACGGAGCAAAAGTTCTGGGACTATCTGCCCTCTTAACAACAACCATGGTGGCAATGAAGGATGTTATTGATGCACTTAAAAAGGAAGGGATAAGGGACCAGGTAAAGGTAGTCATAGGTGGAGCACCAATAACCCAGAGTTATGCTGATGAGATAGGTGCAGACGGCTATGCTCCTGATGCAGCAAGTGCAGTGGACAAGGTGAAAGAATTATTGAATATCCAATAAATAATAATCCTTCTACTTATGTAAATGTTTAGTCAATTGCTTGCCTGAAAATAGAGAGTAGCAAGTAGAGAGAAAAACCGAATAAAAATTATTAAAGATGCAAAAAATTAAAGTATTTTTCTCTCTACTCTCTACTTGCTACTCGCTACTTATATCTGAATGGGGTTCAGTGAACACTTATCTACTTGTTATAATAGGTGCTTATCTGATAGGTAGCATACCAGTTGGCTATCTTTTGTGTCGTTTTATTAAAAAGATAGATATAAGAAACTACGGAAGTGGTAATATCGGTGCTACCAATGTTTATAGAGTCGCAGGCGGTAGATTGGGTAGCATAGTACTTATAGCGGATGCATTGAAAGGGCTTCTTCCTGTCTTGTTCACGAAACAACTGCCCTTCCCTTTCTACTATGCCGTATCAGCAGGAATTGCTTCCATTATAGGACATAACTTCTCTATATTTTTGAAAGGGAAAGGAGGCAAAGGGGTTTCCACTGGGTTTGGAGTGGTTATAGGACTTTTCCCTATACCTGCATTATTCTCTCTGATTATATGGATTGTCATTGTTATTACAACCAGATATGTTTCTCTTGGAGCAATCACCGCTTCTATATTTCTTCCTCTCTTTATATACCTATTTCAAAACAACCTCCCCTATATCTATACAGGTATTATAATATCTCTCTTAATTATCTATGCCCATAAGAGTAACATAAAGCGGCTGTTGAAAAAGGAAGAACATAAAATTAAATTACCATGGAAAAAAAAATAGGTGTGCTGGGCGCAGGTGGCTGGGGAATAACACTAACACTTCTGGTA
>JAQVEU010000039.1 GCA_028697565.1 Candidatus Ratteibacteria bacterium | reverse complement strand
GTTAGAGGGGATTTATAGGTTTAGTGTTTTGGATTTAGAGTTTATTTATAGGTGGGGGTGGAGAGTAAAGGAAAAGTTCCTCACCCTCCCCTTTTATCCCCTCCCCTCTGAGGGAGGGGAAAAAAGGAAAGAAAGCGGGGAGAGTGTAGAAATCCATCCTAACCTTCCTTTATGAAAGGAAGGGAAAGTAGAAAGATGAAGAGGGAGAAGGAGAGAGAAAAAAATGAGAGATAAAGCTTATATATGCCTTCTAATACTTTTTCTTACCGGGTGTGCAACTGTCACAGAAAAACCGTATGAAAAAATCAATCTCCCGGAACTCCATAAGACAGAAAAACCACAGTTTATAAAAAAGACACTGGACAATGGAACGACTGTATTTCTTATGGAAGACCACTCACTTCCACTCATCAGTTTCAAGGCACTTATAAGGACAGGGAAAATACATGAGCCAGCAGAAAAAACAGGACTTGGGGATATAACCTTTGAGGTGATGAGGACAGGTGGTGCAGGAGAAAAAACAGGGGATGAAATAGATTTATTCCTTGAAAATATCGGTGCCTCTATCTCCACAGGAATAGGCACTGATATTGGATGGGTTGAAGGCATATGCCATAAAAAAAATTTCTTTTCTGTTTTTAATATCTTCAAGGATATTATAACTACTCCTTCCTTTGAGCCGGATAAGATTACATTGGCAGTTATAAAAAAAAAGAGTGAGATTAGCAGAAGAAATGACTACATCTCAGAGATAGCAGACAGGGAGTTCAAACGACTGATATATGGAAAGGACAGTCCTTATGGAAGGATACCAGAATATGAAACAATAGATGCTATAACCCGTGAAGACATAATAAATGTTTACAATTTTTCAGTCCATCCAGAAGACATTATATTAGGGATATGGGGTGACTTTGAAACAGAAGAGATGTATGAGATTGTAAAGAGGTCTTTTGGAAGGTGGCAGAAAGAAAAAACAGAAAAGAAAGAAAAACCACCGGTGGAGTTTATACAGGGGCCCTCCTTAAATATTATAAAAAAAGAGGACGCCACACAGTCAGTAATAGTTATGGGACACATCGGACTTCAAATGAACAACCCTGACTATCCTGCTGCGGTTGTCTTAAGCAGGGCATTGGGGGTGGGCTGGAACTCAAGGTTTTTAAGGATATTAAGACAGGAAAAAGGGCTTGCCTATGAGGTATGGGCTGTGTTTTCAGGTGAGTTTGACAGACCAGGACTTTTTATTGCAAAGGCACAGACAAAGACAGAGAGTACTATGGAGGCAATGGAACTGATGAAGGCAGAGATAAAAAGGATACAGGAAGGTATAACAAAAGAAGAACTTGATATAGCAAAGGAAGGGGTTATCAACAGTGAGGTCTTCTGGTCAGACACAAAGGATGAAATTATGAGCCGTATTCTTACCTATGAGTATTATAACTATCCCTATGATTATCCAGAAAAATTGATAGAGGGTGTAAAAAAGGTGTCATTAGATGATATAAAAAGGACTGCAAGAAAGTATATCTTTCCTGAAAGATTGACCATTCTTATTGTAGGAAATCCACCCCAACCCTCCTTTTATAAATCCCCCCAATTCCCCCCTTTTATAAAGGGGGGGATAAAAAAAGAATTCCACCTCTTTGAAAAAGAGGGGATAAGATAGAAGGACATAGTTATCACTGAGAACCAGTTCCTTGATTGAAAGGAGAGGGACTGTGCGTGTGAGATATTTACCTGAATATAAAATTGGTATATAATACTCCCAATACAAGGAGGAAACAGCAATGAAGATGACATGGAAGTGGGCTGCATGTGGATATAACCTTCTGGGCTATCAATCCACAGAAGAGATTATCAAACTCTGCAGGTATGCAGGAATACCTGCCATTGAGATGAACTCTGGATTCACCAATGGCAAAAATGATAAAGAGATTGAACAAATGGGGAGGCAGTATAAAGATGCAGGGATTGAACTTTATAGTTTTCATCTTCCTTTTTCACAGGAGGATGATATTACATCATTTTATGAGACAAAACGACGTGATGTGGTTCAGAGATTAAGCAGAACTATGGAGCAGGCATCTTTGTTAGGGAGTAAGGTTGTCATTTTACATCCCTCAACATCTCACTTTTGTATAGAGGTTGAAGGGTTTGATAGATATCTGCAGCAGATGGAAAGAAGTTTAGAAACATTGATACCTGCTGCTGAAGAGATGAAGATAACCATAGCACTGGAAAATATGCTTCCTGGAATTGACGGTGAAAGGTTTGGTTCAAGACCCGAACACTTTACCATTTTTGTAGAAAAATTTGCCCATCCACATTTGGGGTTCTGTCTTGATACAGGACATGCCAATGTCTCCTGTGAATCCGATGGCCCTATGATTTTCTTTGATGTAATGCAGAAATATCTTGTTGCCTTTCATATCCAGGACAACTCAGGAGATAGAGACATCCATCTTGCTCCAGGTTATGGGCTGATTGACTGGAACACCTTCTTTAAGAAAATGGATGAGATAAACTTTTCACATCCTGCCTGTATTGAAACACCACCCTTTGGTCCTGCTGACCACTACAAATATAGCCCGGATGCATGGAAAAAGATGTTTGAGGAGATGGGTGTCCTTATGGCAAGGACACAAAGTATAAAAAAGTGATAGGTTAAAATTGTGGTTTAAAAAACTTTTAAGTTTTGAGTTTTCATACTCTGTGTCTGAAATATGATAGAATATATACCGTATGCGTCCACTTTATGAGCAGTTTAATTCACTGGGCCAGATGTTACAGGCAACAGCAGAGAACCTTAAAGATAGACCAGCAGTAATTTTTAATCACCACCAGATTATTACCTATCGCCAGTTAGAAGCCCTTTCCAGTCAGATAGCAAACTTCCTTGTTGCAAGAGGAATACAAAAGGGAGACAGGATATGTCTTTATTGTATCAACTCCCCATACTTTATCGCTGCCTACTTCGGTATTGTTAAGGCAGGCGCTACTGTTGTTCCAATAAACCTGCTTTTGAATCCAGAGGAGATACATTTTATCATTTCCGATTCCGGGGCCAAGGGACTTTTCTATTTTGAAGCACTGGAAAACAACATTAATAGAATAAAAGATACCTTAACAGATATGGTATGTATGGTTGCTATAGAAAAATCATCCCTTGAGAAAGCAATACCACTAAGTCAGATAAAAGAAGAGTCCTCTCCGCATTTTGAAGTCCCTGAGATTGACCAGAAAGAGGACGTGGCAGCAATACTTTATACTTCAGGAACAACAGGGTATCCTAAAGGGGCAATGCTTACCCACAGGAACCTTCTTTTCAATGTCAACTCAATCCTTCAGGTATTAAAGGTAGATGAAAACGATATATTTCTTACAGTACTACCATTATTCCATGCCTTTGGAGCCACTGCTGGGATGATTTCTCCTATAGCAGTTGGTGCAACTATTGCAACAGTTCCCAAGTTTATACCTATTGAGATAGCAGAGGTGATAAAAGAGACAGGGGCTACTATATTCCTTGGTGTCCCTTCAATGTATAAACTTCTTGCTGACCTGCCTGATGAGTATAATTCGCACCTTGTTTCACTCCGTTTCTGCATATTAGGTGGAGATGCACTACCACTGGAAACACTTAAAAAATTTGAAGAGAAGTATAAGGTACTGATTTATGAAGGAGATGGGCCAACAGAGTGTTCTCCTGTTACAGCAGTCAATCCTATTGGAGGTAGACGAAAGATTGGTTCTATTGGTAAAGCAGTCCCGGGCGTAGATATGAAGATTGTGGATGACAATGGTAAAGAGATAAAGAGAGGTAAAGTAGGAGAGATAGTAGTACGTGGTGAAAATGTTATGAAGGGATATTTCAACAGACCCGAAGAAACAGAAGAGGCATTTTTTGGGGAATATTTCAGAACAGGAGATATAGGTTATAAAGATGATGAGGACTACTTTTACATTGTTGACCGCAAAAAAGATACGATTATAGTAAGTGGTATGAATGTATATCCAAGGATGGTTGAGAATGTTATAAGGAAGCATCCTGCTGTATCGGAGGTGGCAGTTGTTCCAGCACCTCACCCACTCCATAATGAAATTCCACGGGCTGTGATAGTTTTAAAGGAAGGAAAAACTGCCACGGCTAAAGAAATTATCCATTTTTGTTCAAAATACCTTGGCAGGCATGAAATTCCCCGTATTGTAGAGTTCGTCTCTGAATTACCTAAGACACCAACGGGTAAGGTATTAAAAAGGGAACTTAAATCAGGTATTAAAAAGTTTCATGACTAAAAAGGAGCGATATGGGAAAAAGGAAAACCAGTAGTGTGCTGCCTGTATTCACAAAATGGAAACTCATCCGGCTTCTGATTTTTATTATAGTTATCAGTATTGCCTTTTCTATCAGAAAATATATTCCGGGTATGAACACATTTGGGTGGGGATTTGCGCTTGGTATGATATGTATGGCAGTCCTTACCGGTTAACCCCTTCCATATGGGAGCGGAAAGAGCGAATCACTGGTCACTGATCACTAATCACTGCCTTTTAAGCCACTGCCTTTCAATCGGAGGGTGAGGGATTTGGCACCCTCGTCTCCCACTACTGGGATGCCTCACCATCTCGTCATCCTTGCCAAACAATGCTCCTTACTCGTCGCATTGGCAATAGGTCGGCCATTCGCTGGGATTGCTCTTACTCATCGCAATCCCTTACTTCGCTCTATTCTTTATTTACTAATCACTGATCACTAATCACTAACCACTGCCTTTTAAGCGGAGGGTGAGGGATTTGGCGCCCTCGCATCCCACAACTGCTCGGGTCGGCCACCCGCTGAAATTGCTCTTACCCATCGCAATTTCTTACTTCGCTCCCTTCTTTATTTACTAATCACTGGTCACTAATCACTAACCACTGCCCTTTTGTTCTTTCTAGTACATGGTTTACACTTTATTCTTGGGACATAGTTTACACTTTTTTTATATTTTAGCCAAAAATCAAGATATCTATGGCTAACAATGTTAAATTTCTATTTTAAACCCAAATGGGTCTTCACAAGGTGTAAACTTATCGCTTTCTTCATCAAAAAAACCAAGTGTGTAACTCATAAAATCAATCTGAAATATTCCATTATCAACTTCTTTTAATCCAACAACTTGATTTGCAAAGGCCTTATGTGGTCGTTCATAATTGAATTCTTTCCTGAATTTATCAAACCTTTCCTGTTGTTGAAGCATATTGGAAATATCAGAACTTGTACCTTCCAACTTAAGTGTGCGGTGCATCCTTTCATGACGACCATTCTCCTGAGGGTTCCCCGGTCTAATCCGCTCAAGTTTTATCCCTAAGCGTATCCACCATACCGAAAGCTTCGTTAAATTCCATAAAGAATTACCACCAGCAAATGGTGCCCCGTTATCATTCCTTATCGCCACTGGAAGTCCATATTCCTTAAATGCTTCTTCAAAAACAGCAAAACAGGGATTAATCTCCGTACTGCTTAAAGCCTCACAACTTATAATATATCTACTGATAAAATCAGATATTGTAAGTGGAAAACAATAACTGCCGTTTTGTATCTTAAACTGCCCCTTAAAATCTGTACACCATAAATCGTTTGGCTCTTGTGGAACTGATAGATAGGTCGCTATCGCATGATATTTATTCCTTTTCCTATGTCTATTTACAAGAGCATGCCGGTCTAATATACAATGAACTGTGCTTATTGCAGGAAGTTTGATGTCCGGATATCTGTTCCTGACTAATTCCCGAATCTTAGGTGCACCCCAATTCATCTTCTCTTTCTTTAACCGAACTATTAGTTGCTCTATCTCATATGGAATCTGATTGGGATGTTTATGGGCAGCACGACTACGGTCGTAAATACCTCTGTTTCCCTCTTCTTTATACCTATTCCAAATTTTATGACCACTAACCCTGGAAATCCCAAACTCCCTGCACAAACTTGCCATCTTTTCTCCTGCTAAAAGACGACCTATAAATTTTATCCGTTCATCCATAACACTTGTCTCCTTCCATGGCATATTAACCTCCTTGTATATAAGATTAATATACCAGATTGTGTAAACTATGCGCTCGGAATAAAGTGTTAAGGATGCGCTCGGAATATACCAAAGAAGCGGAGGGTGAGGGACTCGAACCCCCATGTCTCGCTTCGCTCTTCAGGAGGGGGTGCTTCCCCCTTCCTGATATAGTCCTCCCCCCAAGACAGACTACACGAGGGAAAATACTTTTCCCTCTTACCCTTTTGGGGTCGCCGGCTCAATTCCTTTTGCAGTTCACTTATCACTAATCACTGGCTTCTCTTATATTTTATACTAATCACTGGTCACTAATCACTGCCTTTCAATCGGAGGGTGAGGGACTCGAACCCCCATGTCCGGCGAGGGACGGCGGATTTCAAATCCGCTGCCTTACCAATTAGGCTAACCCTCCTAATAAACCCCAAACCTAAGTCTCAATAAAAACGAATTTTTTTGTTATTTATTATAGTATACTTCTTCTTCACTCTTTCTGCAACAATGGAGGGTATAGTAAAATAAAAATTTACCGCAAACCTAAATTCACTGAAAAAGATGGGGGGTTTTGCGATAAGCCGAAATCCTTGATAGACAAGGGATTTTACAAAAGGTATGATAAGGAGTTATAATAAAAATAGATGTGAAAAGAGGGGTTTGCGAAAAAGGTAGTTGAAACCATTGATACACCTGCTCTTTGATAAGACGCAGTCAGAATAAGTGACCCGACTTATAGGGGATTGCGACCTTCCGCCGCCTGCTCTACCCCTCTTGGTGTAGTCGCGTCAGAATAAGTGACCCGACTTATAGGGGATTGCGACTTCCCAAGAGATAAACCTTTTGGGGAAGCCCAAACGAAGGTCAGAATAAGTGACCCGACTTAT
>JAQVEU010000038.1 GCA_028697565.1 Candidatus Ratteibacteria bacterium | reverse complement strand
TCATTAGATAAATAGAATTAATTCTGAAAGGATTTGTGGCTACATCTTCCCTTAGTGTTGATACCACCGCCTGTTGTATTTCATTCGTTACAGATGTCCATAGGTCCACTAATTTATTGTATCTTTCACCTTCGGATATGATCCCTGACTGATAATTTTTCTTTATTTTTTCTGCCTCTTTTTCTGCTTCTGCAATAATTTTGTCTCTTACAGGGGGTATCTTAAGGTCATCTATCCCTATTGTTATTCCACCTGTTGTTGAGAAGATAAAACCTAAATTTTTGACATCATCAAGAAATTTAACAATGGCCTCATATCCATATTTATTAGTTATCTCTTCAATCAACTTTTCCAGACCTCCCTTCTCAAATGTTTCATTTTTATAGGGAATCTCAAAAGGGATTATTTCATTAAATATTATTCTGCCTGCTGTGGTGATTATAATCTCACCTGTATCACACCTGACCTTTATAGGTCTGTGTAGTTCAAGATAACCAAGGTTATACAGATAAACGGCTTCATTAAAACCCGATAATATATGCGGATATAGTTCTTCTTCACTCTGGAACGTTAAATATGTACAACCCATCACAATATCTCTTGTTGGAGAAACAATAGGTTTGCCACTTGCTGGTGAAAATATGTGTGTTGTAGATTTTAATAAAAGTTCCGCCTCAAGACATGCTTCAGGAGTAAGTGGAAGATGAACACTCATTGTATCTCCATCAAAATCAGCATTGAATGCAGGACAGACCAGGGGATGGACCTTAATAACATTTCCTTCTATAAGACGTGGTTCAAACGCCTGGATGCTTAAACGGTGCAGAGTAGGTTGTCTGTTTAGTAAGACCGGATGGTGTTTACTAACTTTTTCAAGAACTTCCCATACTTCAGGTCTGTTTTCTCTTATTGCCTTTTTAGCACTACCAAGTGTATGGAAGTATTCTCTTTTTCTTAGTTCTCTAAGTATAAAAGGTCCGAATAATTCCAGTGCTACCTCTTTAGGTATCCCACAATCACTAAGTTTCAACTCAGGGCCAACGACAATAACTGCTCTGCCTGAATAATCCACTCGTTTTCCAAGCAGGTTCTGTCTAAATCTTCCCTGTTTCCCTCTTAGTGCATCTGCAAGTGATTTAAGAGGTCTTCTCCCTTTACCTAAAATAGGATTACCATGTTTTCCATTATCAAACAGGGCATCTACTGCTTCTTGAAGCATCCTTTTTTCATTTCTTACAATAATGTCCGGTGCCTGAAGTTGTATGAGTTTTTTAAGCCGGTTATTTCTGTTTATTACCCGCTGATAAAGATCATTAAGGTCAGAAGCAACAAATCTTCCTCCATCCAGTGGAAGAAGTGGCCTTAGGTCAGGAGGGATGACCATGATGATATTAGTTATAAGATATTCTGGTGGTATTCCTGTTTTAATAAGTCCCTGTACCATTCTGAGTTTTTTTATAAGGTTCCGTCTTGTGGCATAGGAAGAAGACACCTTTTTCTTACTTAACTGTTGCTTTATATCTTTTTCCAGAGCATTCAGGTCTATTTTTTTAAGTAATAACTGTATTGCCTCTGCACCTATGCCTGCTCTAAACTTATTTCCATACTTTTCAAGGTTTTCATGATATGCCTTTTCTGAAAGAAGCTCTTTTTCTTTTAGTGGAGTATTTCCCGGGTCTATCACTATATATCTTTCATAATAAAGCACCATTTCTAATTCTGCCCTTGATATATCAAGAATAAGTCCCATCCAGTTGGCAGTGCTTTTGAATAGCCATACATAAGAAACAGGAGTGGCAAGTTCTATGTGTCCCATTCTTTCGCGTCTAACCCTTGATGTAGTTACTTCAACTCCGCATCTGTCACATATTACTCCTTTATACCTTATTTTTTTATACTTGCCACATGAACATTCAAATTCCTTTACAGGACCAAATATTTTTTCACAGAAGAGTCCATCTCTTTCAGGCTTAAATGTTCTATAATTTAACGTTTCCGCCTTTTTGACTTCACCATTAGACCATTGGCGCATTATAGTAGGGGTGGCAATTTTAATGGCGGCAATCTCTCTTTCTTTCCCATTTTCTTTTATCTGTTCAATTCTAAGGTCAAGCCCAAGTCCCTGTAACTCTTTTTTAAGGACGTTAAATGACTCAGGGATATTATTACCGGTGTAATTAAGTCCCTTGGCGATGCTTTCATACATCATTTTCCTGCCTTCAGTATCATCGCTTTTTACGGTAAGCATTTCTTTAAGAATATGTGCTGCCCCATAGCCCTCAAGTGCCCAGACCTCCATTTCACCGAGTCGCTGCCCTCCAAATTGTGCTCTTCCACCTAGTGGTTGCTGGGTTATTAAAGAATATGAACCTGTACTTCTTGCATGTATCTTTTCATCAGCAAGGTGTTTTAGCTTCATCATATACATATACCCTACAGTTACATGCTGTGCAAAAGGTTCTCCTGTCATTCCATCATATAATACATCTTTACCATCTTCAGCAACACCTGCTTTTCTGAGTAGCTCTTTTATTTCCCATTCGTTAATACTTGCAAACACCGGCGTTTCCATATCATAGCCAAGTGCTTTCAGTGCTTTACCTAGGTGTATTTCAAGTACCTGCCCTATATTCATTCTTGAAGGGACACCTAAAGGATTTAAAATCATATCCACAGGAGTTCCATCTTTAAGGAAAGGCATATCTTCTTCAGGAAGTATCTTGGAGACGACTCCTTTATTTCCGTGCCTTCCACTCATCTTGTCACCAACATCTACTTTTTTCTTGTCTGCAATCTCTATTACTACTTTTGTAATAACATCGGGATCAAGTTCGGGACCTTTTTTTATCTTGGATTTCTCATTCTCAAAATCTTTTTCAATCCGTTCAAGTTCTTGTTTACCAATATCTATAATTTTTTGTACGACATCTTTATATTTTTCCGGTACCTTGTTGAGAAAACTTTCCCAGCCATCAGGATTTGGTAGAACACGATGTTTTATCGCTTGCTTCTCAGCAAATTTTTTCAATTCTTCTGTAATAACTTTTTCTATAATATTTTTTTTCTCTTTATACTGTATTTGTAGTTCTTTTAACGTCTTGTGTATCTCTGCCTCTTCTTCCTTGGAAAGATTTTCTCTACGTGTATATTTTCTTACATTGATAACCGTTCCTTTTATTCCGGGTGGGACTTTTAGAGAAGTATTTTGAACATCTTTTGCTTTTTCTCCGAAGATTACCCTCAACAACTTTTCTTCCGGTGTCAGTTCAGATTCACCTCTTGGAGTTACCTTACCTACAAGTATATCATCAGGTTCTACTTCTGCACCTACTCTTACAATACCATCTTCATCAAGGTTTTTAAGCCGTTCTTCTGGAGTATTGGGGAGGTCTGAGGTGATTTCTTCTGGTCCAAGTTCTGTTTCTCGTGCCTCTATCTCAAATTCTTTTATATGGATGGAAGTAAATATATCCTCTTTTAACACACGTTCATTAAGGATGACAGCGTCTTCATAATTATATCCATGCCATGGCATAAATGCTACTAAGAGATTTTTCCCGAGTGCTAACTCACCGTTTTTTGAAGCAGCAGGACCATCAGAAATTATTTGTCCTTTCACTACACTATCACCTATTTTTACTGTTGGTCTCTGATGAAAACATGTATCTTGATTGGTACGGGTAAAATTGTTAAGTTTATATACATCTTCATCTTTCCATGGGAAAAGACCTTTTTTATCCTTTTTTACTATAATTTTACTACCATCGGCATAGCTTACAATACCATCTGCTTTTGCTTTTACAACAACACCACTGTCCCTTATAACAAATTTTTCCATTCCTGTTTTTACAAGGGGACTTTCATTCCTTACAAGTGGCACTGCCTGCCTTTGCATGTTTGAACCCATCAGAGCACGATTTGAATCATCATGTTCAAGAAATGGAATCAGAGATGCACTGACACTTAACAACTGGACGGGAGATATACTGATATAATCTATACTTTCTCTGGGTACCTCTTCAAAATTACCTCCTTTTGTCCTGACTGTAAGTTCCTTAGGAATAATCATATTGGTTGTCTGGTCTATTGGAGTATCAGGAGGTGCAATTATAAATTCATCTTCCTTGTCTGCTGAAAAATATTCTATCGTATTTGTTACCTTTCCTTGGTCTACTTTAAAGTATGGGGTCTTTATAAAACCGAAATTATCTATCTGGGAATATACTGTTAAAGAATTTATGAGGCCGATGTTAGCCCCTTCTGGTGTTTCTATTGGGCATAACCGTCCAAAATGTGTATAGTGAACATCCCTTACCTCAAAACCTGCTCTCTTTTTTTTTCTAACGATAGCAGTAACTCTTCTTTTATGAGTTATTTCAGCAAGAGGATTTATCTTATCTAAAAATTGTGAAAGCTGATTTCTGGCGAAAAAGTCATTTACCACAGTCATAAAAACCCTACCATTTACTATTTCTTGTGGTTTTGTACTACCGATTTTACGTTTATCAAGCATTACCATTTTTTCTTTAGAAAATCTTGCAAGACGTATAAGTCCTTCATATATATATTCACTTATAATTTCAGCAGAAACACGAACCCGTTTATTTCCAAGGTGGTCTATATCATCAATCTCTCCCACCCCTTTTTCTATCAGGTTTAACAAATACCGGGTTGTTTCTATTATATCTTCCTCTTTCAGATATCTTTCTGTAAAATCAAGATGTAATTTTTTATTTATCTGTATTCTCCCTGCTTCTGAAAGGTCATATATCTCTGATGTGAAAAATTGACTATAGAAGTATTTTTCTGCTTCTTTTAAAATTAGTGGATACCCTGGTCGTAGCTCTGTATAAATCTTTTTCAGTGCTTCCTCCCGGGTTTTTGTATCATCATAATCTATAGTTGTCAGAAGAATAGCGTCTGATTTTATCTCGGAAGGGTCAGCATAAAACATCCTGAGAATTTTTTCATCGTCGTATCCAAGGGCTCTAAAAAAAGTGGATAATAAAACTTTTTTCCTTCCCATATAAATTACAAGACAGTTATGATTATCAACATGTATCTCAAGCCACATACCACGGGAGGGAAATATCTTGGCTGAATAGGAAATATTTATTCCTGTAGGTCCTTCTTCTCTACTGAAATATACACCAGGACATCTTTCTAATTGATTAACTATTACCCTTTCTATTCCGTTTATTATAAAACTACCATTTTCTGTCATTAAAGGGATACTGCCTATATATATCTCCTGTTCCCTTATAAATTTTACTCTTTTTTCATTTGTCTGTTTGTCCAGTTCTCTTAATACAATACGAAACTTAACCTTCAAACGGGACTCATAGGTTGCCTTTTTTTCAATACATTCTTCAATGCTTTCAACCGGCTCTTCTAATATATAATGGACATATTCTAATACAAAAAGTTCATCCTCACTTTCCACAGGGAAAACTTTATTAAAAATCTCTTCAAGTCCGGTTTTTTTTCTCCTGTCAGGAGGCACATCTTTCTGAAGAAATTCTTCATAGGGGGTTTTCTGAACCCCGAGTAAATCTGGAATTTCCACTTTCATTTTTATCTTTCCCTCCTGTGGATTTATTTGACTTCTATTTCTGCACCAATTGCCGTCATTTTGTTCTTTATTTCTTCCACCTCTTCCTTACTTGCTTTTTCCTTGATTGGCTTTGGTAATGACTCCACAAATTCTTTTGCTTCTTTTAGTCCCAGGTTTGTTATTTCTCGCACCACTTTAATTGCCTGTATCTTATTTGCACCTGCTGACTTCATAATTACATCAAAAGTGGTTTTTTCTTCCTTCTTTTCCTCTGCTGTTGCGGTACTACCTGCTGGTGTGCTCATTACCGCAGCAGGAGCCATCATTCCTTCAATGCCGAATTTCTCTTCTAATCTCTTTGCCAGATCCGCAAGTTCTAAGGCAGAAAGTTTTTCAATCTTCTCAACAATTTCATCCAATACATTCTTTTCAACTTTTTCCATTTTCTATCTCCTTTCTTTTGTTGTTCGCTATCTGTTTAATGCTATTTGTTACTCTTAAGGCAGGGAAGTTTAGTGCATTGATAATTCTTATCACTGGCATTTTAAGACACCAGACAATTTTAACTTCAATTTCTTTCTTTCCTGGCAGTTTTTCTATTAATGATAATTCTTTTGAAGAGAGGAGTTTATTACTAACAAGAGCTGCTTTCACATCTATTTTTCCTAACTGTTTCTGGAAATTATAGATTTTCTTTACAACTCCTATTTCATCATTTGCGTTTGTCCAGACAATAAATGCAGGTCCTTCTATATATTTACACATCTCTTCATAACCAATCTTTTGATAAACCCTTTCCAAAAGAGTATTTTTTACCACCCTCATCTTACATCCTTCTTCTTTTAGTCCTTCTCTTATCTGTTGTATTTCGGGAACAGAAAGACCTGAAAACCCGATAATAAAATTCAAATTGTTACTTTTTATATCTTCACTCATTTGTTTCACAAATTCTTCTTTCTTCTTTTTGGTTAATCTTCCCATATTTAAACTCCGGATTTAGAGAGATTCAATCTCTTTTAATACCTTTCCTTGATCTACTTTTACAGAAGGAGACATTGTTAAGGAAAGTGCAAGAGAACGGATAAAATTCCCTTTTACATTAGAAGGTTTTGATGACAAAACCGTTTTTAAAGCAGAATGTATATTGTCAATCAATTTTTCTCTGTCAAACGATATCTTACCCACTGGAATGTGTATATTACCATCTTTATCCATTCTGAATTCTATTCTACCTTTTTTAAGTTCCGAAATAATATTTTTTAAATCTTTTGTTACAGTTCCACTTTTGGGATTTGGCATAAGTCCACGAGGACCTAATATCTTTCCAAGAGGAGATACCACCTTCATCATATCTGGTGTGGCTACCACGCTATCAAAATCCATAAATCCATTTTTTATTTTTTCTGCCAGTTCTTCTCCACCTATATAATCGGCTCCTGCCTCTTTTACTTTTTCTACATCTCCTCCTGTTGCAAAGGCAACTACTCTTACTGATTTTCCAACACCATGGGGTAAGACCAG
>JAQVEU010000037.1 GCA_028697565.1 Candidatus Ratteibacteria bacterium | reverse complement strand
AAGGATGTCCATCCTTACCTGTCTGCACAGTTGCGATATTTAACCTTGGAGATAGCCCATCCCGGTATAATCTGAGTGTAGAAAAACTGTCTCTCCCAAAGGCACAGTACCTTGCGACAGAGGTATGGTCAGGGGAGACATCACTTTTAGCGGAACTGACTGATATCAACATACCTGGTAGGGACTGCTGTCTCTTCAGTATCAATCTTATTGATGGTATACCACAGATACTTGACGCCAATATAAAAATTAGTTCTGTCCAGCGGATAAACTCAACCCTGCATATTGAACTTGTACACAAAGGGGACCTGGAACTTGTAATAAGTCAGAGACCTGACAGGGTGAGATATAACCAATCCCAGTGGGAACCACACATACAGAAAGGCAAAAACAACTGGGTACTATCAGGCACACTACCTTCACCAGGGATATTAGAACTGGACTTCTGATATTTTCACACCATAGCACAACATAAAAATGTAAAATCCAAAACTCAAAATCAAAACTAAAAGCAGAACTTTTTACTTATTTTATACAACTACTCTATTAAATACAATATTTGATGTTACAGGTGGTTTCCTTATATAATACCTTACATTATGTGGAAGAAGACCTTTGTATCAACCTTTGTGGCACAGGTAATTGCACAGATAGGATTTTCTTTCGCCCTTCCATTTCTCCCATTTTTTATCTCAGAACTTGGCACATTTGATAAGGGACAGCAGGTGTTCTGGGCAGGAATTATTATGGGGGCAGGCGGTGTGACATTTGCACTATTTGCTCCTTTGTGGGGAGTTCTTGCAGACCGTTATGGCAGAAAGGCAATGGTATGCAGGTCAATGTTTGGAGGAACTGTAGTTTTGCTTTTGATGTCTTTTGTAAGGACAGCAGGACAACTGCTTGTCTGTCGTCTACTCCACGGTATCTTAACAGGCACTGTATCCGCAAGTATTGCACTTGTTGCCAGTGTTACTCCGGAAGAAAAAAGTGGTTTTACATTAGGAATGATGCAGGCAGCAATATATATTGGGACCACCATAGGTCCACTTTTCGGAGGAGTTCTTGCTGATATATTCGGATATAGAACTACATTCCGCGTAGGTGCACTTATAATACTTTTAGGGGGGATGATTGTGCTACTTGGAACAAAGGAGGCGTTTACCCCTCCTGAAACTGATGAAAAAAGTTCATCTCCAGGACTTATTGGTATACTTACCACACAGGGGTTTCTTATGGCTGCAACAATACTGATGGGTGTGCAGTTCAGCAATTCTATGATAAGCCCTTCCTTCCCTCTGATTGTAAAGGACATCCTTCCTTCTCCAGAAAAACTCAACAGCATTACAGGGATAGTTCTTGCTGCTTCTGCCTTATCAGGTGCCTGTTCTGCTGCATTGCTTGGGCATATAGGAGACACCATCGGGCAGAAACGGATATTGATATTTTGTGCGATTGGAGCATCTCTATCATCAGTAGGGCACTTTTTTGCCTTTAACATACCCATACTCTTTTTCGCCCGTATAATATTCGGTTTAAGCATAGGGGGGATGATACCTGCTGCCAATGCTCTTATTTACAACATTATGGATAAAAGATATATTGGCAGGGCGTATGGGCTGTCTACATCCATCAGTATGGTAGGGTTTGCTCTGGGCACCTTTTCAGGTGGAGCGATTGCAAGGTTAACGGAAATCCGTATCCCCTTTCTTGTGGTGGCAGTATTTAACATATTGATTGCAGTTATGGTAGGTTCACTTGTAAAAACAGAAAAATAGTTTTTGACAGGGATGATTTTATCTGTTATTATAATCCCAAAATTTGACAAAAATAAAAATTGGAATTAACCTATTACAAATTTTTTTAAGGGACTTTGTGAAAATAATCACAAATGGAAACACTTTATATAGCCAGAAATAACTGGGACAGTTTTATAAAAGGCAAGGCAGAAAACATCGCCATATTTGCTCCCTTTGAATATGAAGGAGGGCTATTTTATAGCAGGGTCTCTCCTGATATTAAAAAGGATATTATATATAATAGGGCAAGAACTGTAGAACCACTTAAGTTATTTCTTGCGCCATTTAAAGAAAAGGTGGTCCCTGAATTACAAGATATTCCAGAATTTGTTATTATGGGGGTCTCTGCCTGCGATATCAACGGACTGAAGATTCTTGATAGTGTATTTATGGAGGGTGATTATAAAGACCCTAACTACATAACCCGCAGAGGAAAAACGACTATCATAGGTTTTGATTGTATGTCCCCCTATCCTTCTTGTTTCTGTGAACTTGTAGGAACACATCCCTATCCTATGGATGGTTTTGACCTCAACATCTCACAGATAGATGAGGATGGGTTTCTTGTGGATATTAACTCTCAAAAAGGCCGTTTCTTTATAGGTAATGACCAGAAGTTTTTCCATGCAAGCAAAGAACAGATAAGCAAAAGGGAACAGAACAGGCATAATACCACTGAAAAGATAAAAGAGCAAAACAGGGACTTTGACATAGAGCATGCTACAGAGAAACTTAAAGGTGCATATCATACAGAACTCTGGAAACATCTAAAGGATATAGAAAACTGCGTCCAGTGTGGGAGTTGTACAAACAACTGTCCTTCCTGTGTATGTTTCCTCCTTGAAGATACAGGTACACAGGAAGAGATAAGGAAGGTAAAGGTATGGGATAGTTGTCTTTTCCCTGGCTACGCACGGATGGCAGCAGGGGTATCTCCAAGGCCAACACTGTATGACAGATATGCAAACCGGCTCCTGTGTAAGTACTGGTACCTTGTAGAAAACTATGGAAAGATAGGATGTACCGGCTGTGGAAGGTGTATTGCTGGATGTGCTGGTAAGATTGACAAAAGGAAGGTTCTTACAGAGGCGTTAAGGGAAAGGTAGTAGGATAATATGGACAAAAATATATACAAACCCATAAGGTGTATGGTGAAGGATGTGATAACTGAATCCCCTACGATAAAGACGGTTGTCCTTAAACCAGAAGAAGAGTTTTCTTTTCTTGCAGGACAGTTTGCATCCTTTACGGTTCCTGGTGTTGGGGAGGCACCCTTTACTCCTTCCTCATCTCCTTATGATAAAGAAAAAATTGAGTTTACAGTGATGAGGACAGGCAGGGTTACAGATGCTATACACAACCTTAAAAAAGGTGATATAGTGGGTATCCGCGGACCCTATGGTAAGCCATACCCCCTGAATTACTATAATAATAAGGAGGTACTTCTTGTAGGTGGTGGCGTGGGGCTTGCCCCCATAAGGGCGCTTTTCCTTGCACTTCTGGAGACAATTAATAACTATAAAAGGATTGTATTCTGCTGTGGGGCGCGAACACCTGATGACTACATATACAAAGGACTGATACTTGATAGGTGGCACCAGTTATGTGAAAAACATCCACTTAGTTTTAGAATAACAGTTGATAAGAAGGATGAGAACTGGAAATATAGCGAGGGGGTTGTTACAAAGACGTTGGATGGACTGGATATTGATATAAAAAATTCTGTTGCTGTTGTATGTGGTCCCCCTATAATGATGAAGTTCACAACATTGAAACTACTTGAGATTGGATATCAAGACAGCCAGATATATCTTTCTATGGAACGTAAGATGTATTGTGCAGTGGGTCAGTGCAGGCACTGTCTCATAGGGGACCTTTTTGTTTGTAAGGATGGGCCTGTTTTTACATACGATAAAATAAAAGATAAGCCGAATATATGGGCGTAAGAAGATTGATTAGAAAATTGGAAGATGGAGAGGGAATCCATCCCAACCTTCCGTTATAAAAGGAAGGAATAGGCATAGGGATAAAAGAGATAATGATATGAAGAAACTATTTATTGACTATGACAGGTTTTTGTATGTAAAGGATGACACCATAAAATGTAGTTATAATATGCATCCAGAGAACAAAGGAGTGTCCGCCCTGAGGGAAGAGATTGCATTTCTTCTTGCGTGCAGAAGGTGTGAGGACTATCCCTGTGTAAATAGTTGTCCAACAGGTGCACTAAAAAGAGAGGAAGGCAGGGTGAAACGTTCCAATATCATATGTATATCCTGTAAGTCATGTTCCCTTGCCTGCCCCTTCGGGACAATACTTCCTGAACTCATTCCATATCTGGTAGGCAGGTGTGATGCCTGTATCGGACGGCTGAGAGAAGATGAAGAGCCACTCTGTGTCAAAAGTTGTACAAATGGAGCAATGAGATATATAGAGGAAAGTGAACTGACTGACAAGACCAATATCTATACAATAGGAGACCGTATCATTGTTTATGTATTTAACTGGCTGGAGACATACGGAATAAAGAAATGAGTGCTGCCTATATATTACTCTGTTTTGTTTTGGTGCTAATATTGTTCAGCATAATAGGTATGCTGGCAATGTGGGTGGACAGAAAACTCACCGCACGGCTACAGTTCAGGGTAGGTCCTCCCTGGTACCAGAACTTTGCGGACTTTATAAAACTTGCAGGCAAGGAGGTGCTCATACCTGAAAAGGCAAATACATTTATGTTTGTGGCATCTCCCATATTAGGACTTATTGCCTCAGGAATAGCAGGAACAATGATACTGCTTGTATTCAAAACAAAGACAGTGTTTCCTGCTGATGCAATACTTATCCTTTATCTTCTCACAATTCCTTCACTTGCAATAATACTCGGAGGTAGTGCCTCTGGTAATGTACTTGCCTCTGTTGGTATAAGCAGAGAGATGAAACTCCTTATGGGTTATGAACTACCATTTGTCTGTGGACTGGTTATTGCTGCTATCAAAAGTGGTGGTAGTTCTCTCAGCAGTATCATACAGTTTCAAGAGCAACATGGAATAATAATTGGTTCTCTTTCAGGGGTTATCGGTTTTGTTATTGGGGTTCTTGCACTACAGGGCAAACTTGGTCTTGTGCCATTTGACCTTGCAGAGGCAGAGGGTGAACTCGCAGGTGGCTCTCTCATTGAGTATTCAGGGTTGTTGTTGGGGCTATTCAAACTTACAAAGGCACTTCTGCTTGTTGTAGGACCCCTGTTTCTTATATCTTTATACCTCGGGGGAATAAATATTTCGTCTCCTGCGGGTATTATCACTGGGATATTAAAGTATATCCTTATACTTGTGCTTTTTATACTTATAAAGAACACCAATCCCCGGCTAAGGATAGACCAGACAATGAAACTTTTCTGGGGATGGGCTACATTATTAGGAATAGCAGGGATACTACTTGCAATAGCAGGATGGTGAAAAATGAATCTGAAAATAAGGGCACTTAAAAAGTCATTGTGGGTCTACCATATGTCAGGTGGTTCCTGTAACAACTGTGATATAGAGATTCTGGACTGCCTGACACCAAGGTTTGATATTGAGCGGTTTGGCATGGTTCTTGTGGGCAGTCCCAGGCATGCTGATGTTCTGTTATGCACCGGTATAGTGAACAAAAAGTGTGTTGAGCGGGTAGAAGAGGTCTATAAACAGACAGCAAAGCCCTGCGTTGTTGTAGCAATAGGTGCCTGTGCCTGTTCAGGTGGTATGTTCAGGGATGGCTACGAGATGGGTGGACCTCTTGACAAACTCATACCTGTGGATGTGTATATACCTGGCTGTCCCCCTAAACCGGAGGCAATGATTGCAGGTATAGTAAAGGTTCTGGAGAAACTCAAATGAATAGTATATTAGACATACTCAAGTCAAAATTGGACAAAAAGGTTAAGGATATCCATCTCCATAATACCAAAAGAATCTATATAACGATAGACAAAAGAGATATAAAGGACTGCGCCTCAATTATATTTAAAGACCTTGATGCACGATATATCATTGCCTCAGGTATAGAAAATTTTGACAGTTTTGAGATTCTTTACCACTTTGGATTTGACAGTGAAGGAACCATTGTTTCACTCAAGGTCTATCTTGACAAAGAAAAACCAGAGATAGATTCGCTTACGGATATCATACCAGGGATATCATATATTGAACGGGAGATGTGGGAACTGCTTGGTATAAACTTTACTGGACATCCAGATATGAAACACTTCCTGTTAGGAGATGAGTGGGAAGGGAAATATCCATTAAGGAAGGAAAAAGATGGAAAATAACAGAAAAAAGGTTATAGTTCCTATAGGTCCATACCATCCGCTTCTTGAAGAACCGGAGTTTTTTGCCCTTTATTGTGATGGGGAAAAGGTTGTAGATGTTGAGTGGCAGGCGGGCTATAACCACCGTGGCATAGAGAAACTATCGGAAAGCAAACACTGGGACCAGGTAACATTTCTTGTAGAGAGAATCTGTGGTATATGCTCCACATCCCATCCATTTGCCTATTGTAATGCAGTTGAGGATATTACAGGTACAGGAGTCCCTGAAAGGGCAAAGTATATAAGAAGCATCATAGGTGAACTGGAGCGGCTGCATAGCCATCTGCTGTGGGTGGGACTTGCCGGTCACTTCCTTGGATATAATACTGTATTTATGTGGGCATGGAAGTACAGGGAGCCGGTTCTTGATATGTTTGAGATTATCACAGGCAACAGAAACCACTATGCGATGTTTAAGATAGGGGGTGTCCGCAGGAATATAGAGGATGAGGACATCCCGAAGATAAGGAAGGTGCTTTCTAAACTGAAAGGACAGATAGAGATGCTCACAGGTGCAGTATTAGATGACCCTGTACTTGCTGCACGGCTTAAAGGTGTTGGGGTTCTTACAAAGGAACACATAAAGGCGTTTGGTTCGGTAGGTCCTGTTGCACGGGCAAGTGGTGTGGATATAGATGTACGAAGAGATGACCCCTATGCGGCATATCCCTTTGTTGAATGGAAGGTCATTACCACTGAAAATGGAGATGTGTTTGACAAGGCAGTAGTGCGACTTTTGGAGTGTTTTGAGTCCATAAAAATTATAACACAGTGCCTTGATGCCATTGAGGGTAAAGGTGGCGAGATACAAGCAGAGGTAAGGGAGATTCCTGCTGGGGAGGGGATAGGACACCATGAGGCACCAAGGGGGGAGTGTTTTCACTATGTACGGAGTGATGGAGCAAACAGGCCTGTAAGGCATAAGATAAGGGCACCAAGTGATACTAATATCCCGACATTTAA
>JAQVEU010000036.1 GCA_028697565.1 Candidatus Ratteibacteria bacterium | reverse complement strand
TCCTGATAATTTCTTTCTTACTCTCAGATGCCTTTTTTTTCTTTTTTCTTCTTTTGTTGTCTTCATTGTGTTGCTCCTACACCTGTCTTTCCCGCTTTATGTCTTACATATTCACCACGGTATCTTATTCCCTTTCCTTTATAGGGTTCTGGTGGAGATATTGCCCTTATGCTCGCAGCAAAATTTCCTACACGTTCTTTGTCTATGCCCCTGATAAAAAGCATTGTATTTCTATGCACCTCTACC
The DNA here is from genome assembly GCA_028697565.1 of Candidatus Ratteibacteria bacterium. Classification (GTDB taxonomy): domain Bacteria; phylum Ratteibacteria; class UBA8468; order B48-G9; family JAFGKM01; genus JAAYXZ01. The sequence goes on along the minus strand of JAQVEU010000036.1, from coordinate 6,983 downwards.
TCAATATCTTCAGGAATGTTAACCTCTACAGGAACTGAAAATCCTAGTGATAAAATCAGTTTTTTACCCTGCACCTCTACTTTATATCCTACTCCGTGTAGTTCCAGTACTTTTTCAAATTTTTCACTCACACCTTTTATCTTATTAAGAATAAGCTTCCTTAATAGTCCTTGTAGTGCCTCTGTGGTTCTGTATAATTTTTTGTTATCGGGAGAAACAAGATTTTTCAGTATAATGGAATTACCTTCTATAACAACCTCTATACCAGAAGGTATTGGTTGTTTCATTGTACCAAATTTCCCTTCAAAAATAAGTATTTCCTTTTCCTTCCTTATTTTTACATCTTCAGGTACTAAAATCGGTTTTTTGCCTAATCTTCCCATTGTAAACCTCACCATACATAAAAAAGAATTTCCCCACCTTCTCCTATCTCTTTTGCTTTTTTACTACTCATTATTCCTTTTGAAGTTGAAATTATTGCTATCCCATATCCAGATTTGATTTCGGGTATGTTATCTTTGTCTACATATATTCTTCTTCCAGGTTTGCTCGCCTTTTTTATCTCAGTTATTGCTTTCTTGCTTCCAAAAGATAACAAAAACGTTTTAAGATACTTTGCCTTTCCTTCTTCTATAATCTCATAGTCCTTTATAAAATTTTCTTCTTTTAATACTTTTAATATCTCCTCCTTAAAATTACTATGAGGAATCATTACATAACTTTTGGCAACTAAATTTCCATTTCTTATTCTTGTAATCATATCTGCTACAGTATCAGTCATTGTCATATTATTCCTCCTACCAACTTGCTTTCTTTACACCAGGAATTTCGCCTTTTGATGCAAGTTCTCTGAAGCATATCCTGCATATTCCAAATTTTCTATAATAAGCCCTTGGACGGCCACATCTCCAGCACCTGTTTTTTTTCCTTACAGAGAACTTTGGCTCCTTCTTCATTTTTTCAAAAAAACATTTTCTTGCCAATTATTCCTCCCTGATAGGTAGTCCCAATTTCCTTAAAAATGTTACTGTTTCTTTTTTTGTTTTGGCAGTAGTTACAAGACATACATTCATTCCCTTTGTTTTATATATCAGATTATAGTCAATCTCTGGAAATATTACCTGTTCCTTGATACCTATGGTGTAGCCACCTCTGTTATCTGTGGAACTCGCAGGCAGTCCATTAAAGTCCCTTACACGTGGCAGGGCAACAGTAATCATTCTGTCAAGAAACTCATACATCCTGTTACCTCTTAACGTTACCATAATACCACAGATATCACCTTTTCTTAAATTGAAACCCGCAATAGATTTACGGGTTCTTGTAATAATGGGTTTTTGTCCTGTAATCATTGCCATTTCTTTCTGTACAGACTCAATAAGTTTTGCATCTTTATTATCTTTCCCAATGCCTGCATTTAAAACAACTTTTATCAGTCGTGGTACCTGATGAGGATTTTTATAACCTATTGTTTTCATAAGTTCAGGGATAACTTTTTCTTTATAATGTGTTTTTAGCCTTGGTTCCATATTATTTTACCTCTACAATTTCATTGCACTTTTTACAATATCTCACCTTTGTTTTATCCTGAAGAATTTTTACACCTAATCTTGTGGGCTTTGAACACTTCATACAAAAAAACATAACATTTGAATAAGAAATGGGCTTTTCCATCTGGATGATACCACCTTGCTTATCAACTGCTTTTGGTCGTGTATGTTTCCGAACGAAGTTTATTCCTTCAATAAGGATTTCTCCTTTGTCCGGGAAGACCTTTATCACCCTGCCCTTCTTACCCTTATCTTTACCTTTTGTAACTTCTACAAAATCACCTTTTCTGATTCTGTATTTCATTACAATACCTCCGGTGCAAGAGAAATAATTTTTGTAAAGTTTTTATCTCTTAGCTCTTTAGGAACGGGACCAAATACTCTTGTTCCTCTCGGATTTTTTTCATTGTCTATTATAACTGCACAGTTATGGTCAAATTTTATTGTTGTTCCATCGGGTCTTCTTATTGGTTTAACTGTTCTTACAATAACCGCTTTAACCTTTTCTTTTTTCTTTACAATGCCATCAGGCAGGGCATCTTTCACGCTGGCAACTATAATATCTCCAACGTAAGCATATCTTTTTTTTGAATACCCTGGTATTCCTATAACCATTATTTTCTTCGCACCCGTATTGTCCGCAACAGTTAAAATTGATCTTAACTGAACCATCTTATCTCTCTTCTCCTCTCTCTAAAATCTCAACTATTTTCCACCTTTTCAGTTTACTTAAGGGTCTACACTGAACAATTCTCACTGTATCTCCTTCTTTTGATATATTTTTTCCATCATGCGCCATTACATTTCTGGTTTTTCTGGCATACTTTTTATAAATTGGGTGCTGAACCCTTCTTTCTATCAGCACAACTCTTGACTTCTCCAATTTGCTACTTATTACCTTCCCTATCTTTTCAACCCTTACCTTTTTTCTTGCTTCCATATTTCTCTCCAACAAGCGTTTTTAAAATACTTATCTCTCTTCTATTCTTTTTTATGATAGAAAAATCTTTTAGTTGTCCAATATGTAGTTGATGCCTTAGTTTATATAACTGATTCTGCAATTCTGATATCCTACCGTTTATTTCTTCAATGGTTGCCTCACGCCACTTTTTAAGTTCTTCTTTTTTCATCTTTTAATTCTTTTCCTGTTGTTTTTTGTCAGGTATATTTCGCTTAACTATTTTTGTTTTTAATGATATTTTATATGCTGCCAGTCTTAATGCCTCTGCAGCCATATCTTCAGGAACACCACCAATCTCATATAAAATCCTACCAGGAAGTACTACAGCGACCCAGTGTGACACATCTCCTTTCCCTTTTCCCATACGACTCTCCGCGGGTTTTTTTGTAACTGGCTTATCAGGAAATACTCTTATCCATAACTTTCCCCGGGATTTAAGATGATGTGTAATAGCAATTCTCCCTGCTTCTATCTGGATATTCGGTAGCCACCCTGGTGCAATTGCCTGAAGTCCATAATCCCCATAAAATAAGGTATTACCACGTGCAGCCTTCCCTTTTGTTCTTCCTCTTTGTGCTTTTCTATACTTAACTCTTTTAGGCATTAACGGCATCTTCTGTCTCCTTGTTTTTTCCTGTTGCCTCTTTTTCCAGAACTTCTCCAAGATAAACCCATACCTTCAATCCCACCGTGCCTGATCTTAAAAAGGCAACAGATACAGCATAATCAATACGTGCCCTCAGAGTATGAAGAGGAACCTTTCCTTCCATATATAATTCTGATCTCGCAATTTCAGTACCACCTATTCTCCCACTTATCCTTATCTTAATTCCTTGAGCACCTGATTGTAAGGCAAGTGCCATTGTTTTTTTAATTACCTGTCTGTGTGGCAATCTTTTTTCTAACTGCATTGCCATCGAATCTGCAAGAAATTGTGCACTTATTCCAGGAGGATTAACTTCTATAACATCTATATTTACCTGTTTCTTGAACAAACTATAGATTTCATCTCTAACCATATCAATTTCAGAACCTTTTCTTCCTAATATAACACCCGGTCTTGTCGTATGTATCTTTATTGTTAATTTATCTGTTTTCTCTATCTCTATTTTACTTATTGTCCCTCTTGGAAATCTTTTAATCAGGTAGTTCCTTATGGCTACATCTTCTTTTAATAAATTGCTAAATTCCTTTTTCCCTGCAAACCAGTTTCCCCTCCATTTTTCTACAATACCTATTCTAAGACCAATAGGATTTACCTTTTGTCCCATTTTACTTATTTCTCCATTGTATTTCTTCAAGTATTACTGTAATATGACTTGTTCTTCTCTTTATCATAACTGCACGTCCCATAGTGGCGGCTCTAAATCTTTTTAAAGAAGGGCCGTCATCTACTTTGATGCTCTTAATTTTCCATTTACTTCCTGACAATTTCTGCTCTGCGTTTGATTTTGCAGATTTTATAACTTTCTCTAACGGCCTGTTTGCTCTTTTAGGGGTATTTTTTATAATAGACAATGCTTCATTAACTTCCTTTCCTGAAAGCAATTCCAATAATTCCCTTATTTTTTTAGGGCTTTGTCTTATATATTTTGCTTTTGCTACAACTTCCATAAATCCCCTTTCCTTATGTTTTCTCTCTTGTTTTTTCAGTATGGGCTCCATGCCCTCTAAATATTCTTGTAGGAGCAAATTCTCCAAATCTGTGGCCTACCATATTTTCTGTAATATACAAATTTATAAATGTCCTACCGTTATGAACAGCAAATGTATATCCTACAAACTCAGGTATTATTACAGAAGACCTTGACCATGTTTTTATAATATCTTTCCTCCCTGTTTCTCTATTCTTTGCTACTTTTTTCATAAGATTTTGGTCTACATAAGGTCCTTTTTTTCTGGATCTCATTTTTGTCTCCGTCTCTGTATTATCTTACTGCTTGATGGTTTCTTTTTATTTCTGGTCTTATATCCTTTTGCAGGGATACCCGTTGGGCTTTGAGCTATGTTACCCTTACCTCTTCCCTCGCCACCTCCATGGGGGTGGTCTACAGGATTCATTGCCACACCTCTTACAATTGGCCTTCTGCCTAACCACCTTGTTCTCCCTGCCTTACCTATGGATATATATTTGTATTCAGGATTACTTACCTGTCCTATAGTAGCCATACATTTCAGGTCGAAAAGGCGGACTTCTCCGGAAGGGAGCCGTACCTGAGCATATTTTTCACCTTTGACCATAAGTGTAGCAAGTGTACCTGCTGACCTTACAATCTTGCCTCCTGTACCGGGAACAATCTCAAGATTGTAAATCTGGACACCCTCCGGAATATCTTTGAGAAACAATCTATGCCCTAATTTTATCTCAGCATCTTCTCCACATTTAATTATATCTCCCTGTTTTAACCCAGCAGGAGACAAGATATAACGTTTAGTTCCATCATAATAGTGAATAAGTGCAATTCTTGCGGAACGATTCGGGTCATACTCTATACTTGCAACCTTACCAGGGATACCAATTCTTCCATTAAAATCTATTAAGCGGTATAGTCGTTTGTGTCCTCCGCCTCTGTGTCTTGCTGTAATAATGCCCTGGTTATTTCTTCCACCCGTTTTTCTTACACCCCTTACAAGTGACTTTTCTGGTTTATCTCTGGTAATATCTGAAAAATCAGAGAGTACCGTGTGTCTCTGTCCGGGTGTTACAGGTTTTAGTTTACGTAATGGCAATTTTATCCCCCTCTTTCAATGTTACTATTGCCTTTTTATATCCTGATTTATATCCTTCAATTCTGAATCTATAGTTCTTTTTCTTTGCAGGTATATTTACTATATTTACTTTTTCTACACTTACGTTATATATTTCTTCTACTGCTCTTTTTATCTGCATCTTTCTTGCCTTTTTTTCTACCTTAAAAGTGTATTTGTTATCTGCAACTGCTCCAGTGGCCTTTTCTGTAACGATAGGAAACTTTATGATTTTAAACTGTGTTCCTTTCATTTTTTGCTTCTCCTAAACATCTTTTTATGACATTAAAAATGTTTTTATCCGCAATAATTCTATCCGAATTAAGTATGGAATAGGCATTTAATCTATTTGAAAAATCATAAGCCACTGAATCTATATTTCTTAACGATTTTACTACTGCAGTATTGTTCGCTTTATCATTATCAAGAATAAAAAGAATCTTTTGTCCTTTGTATCCTGTGCTTTTCAAAAAATCTGAAAAAATTTTTGTCTTTGGTGTTTTAATATTTTCAGGGATAAATAGACAAAAACTATCCGCCTGAATTTTGTATTTTAATGCCTCTTTTAAAGCCATCCTCTTGACCTTTTTCGGAATGGACTGCCTATAGTCCCTTGGCTTAGGACCAAATACAACTCCTCCGTGTCGCCATAAAGGTGTTCTTATTGAACCCACTCTTGCCCTGCCTGTTCCTTTTTGTCTCCATGGCTTCTTACCACTCCCTGAAACTTCTCCTCTTGTTTTTGAAGAAGCGGTGCCCTGTCTTTGATTTGCAAGATAGGACTTAATATAGTAATAGATAATATCCTGGTTTGGAGCACCGCCAATAAGTTCATCCGGTAGAAACTCTTCGCCTGCTATCTCACCATTAATATTATATATATTTATTTTCTTCATTTTTTTAATGCCTTTCTTACCAGGATATAACTGTTAGAAGGACCCGGAACCTGCCCTTTAACAAACAGTATGTTTTCTTCTGGCAGAACCTTAATAATCTGAAGGTTTTGCACTGTCACTCTACTATTTCCCAAATGCCCTGCCATACGTTTACCTTTAAGAACCCTCGGAGGGGTTGTTCCGCCTATTGAACCAGGAGCTCTATGAGACATAGAACCATGCGTATCAGGACCTCCATGGAATTTATGTCGTTTTACAACTCCCTGAAAACCTTTACCTATAGATGTTCCCGTAACATCTACATACTCTCCTTCTTTAAATATATCAACTGTGAGTTTTTCTCCCACATTGAAACTGACTATATCTTCATCTTTTTTTAGCCGTATCTCTTTCAATATTCTCATTGGAGGCAATCCGAGTTTTTTAAAATATCCGATAAGTGGTTTATTTAATTTTTTTTCCGGGACATCATCAAATCCTAATTGAACAGCAGTATATCCACTATTATCTGACTTTTTAATATCTGTTATATAACAGGGCCCTGCTTTTATAATTACTACAGGGACAACAGACCTATCCTCTTCTTTAAATATTCTGGTCATTCCTATTTTCTTACCAATTAAACCAATCTTCATTGCAACTCCTGTAATAATAAGTATAGAGTAGCAAGAAGAGTAAGAAAGAAACTATCATTTTTATAAATTTTTATTTCTTGCTACTTGCTACTCTTATAAAAAACTCTATGGATTAGAAGATTAGGAGATTTTAAGATTATCTCCAATCTGTAATTTTTCAATCTTGTAATCTTCCAATTTCTCTTCTCTTCTA
>JAQVEU010000035.1 GCA_028697565.1 Candidatus Ratteibacteria bacterium | reverse complement strand
CTTACATTGGACTATCTTAATGACCCTGACCCTGAGATTAGAAAACAAACAGCCAAGACCATTGGCCTGAGAGAGTCATCAGATGAGACAATGATAAAACTGTTAGAACGTCTCAGAGTAGAGAAAGATGAGTCCGTCAGACAGGAAATACAGACCGCATTAGAAAATATCCGCACAAAACAGACATATAACCGAGAAGGGCGGGGAGGCGGTGCTGGATTAATTCGTTAATAACAAATTAAAAGTAATAAGTAAAAACTATATAAAAAATTTTGACTAAGCCATAGTGTCTCCACAAAAGTGTTCCAATGAAAAAATGGTTATTTATAGTAAGCGTGATGTTGTTTGTATCTTTCACAGCGGTTGAATCTCCTGCCAGGGATTTTGTCCTTAACCTTAATAATGTAGACATCAGGACATTCATAAAACTCGTCGGGGACTTTACAAAAGAAAACTATGTAATTGACCCCAATGTCAAGGGTAATATAACTGTATATGCGAATAAGCCAATCCCATCAGAAGATATAGAGAATATTTTTAAAACCATCCTTAATCTTTATGGTTTCTCCGTCATAAAAAAAGATACTGTTTCTCTTATCATCCCCTCAACAGAGGCAAGGATACGGATGAAAGAGATAAATGTAGGAACTGTTCCTTCTGATAAGATGGAGGACTTCCTTATACAGATAATACCTCTGAAGTACTATCCACCTGATATACTTGCCCAGATAATATCTCCCTATATTACAAAAAATGGACAGATTACAGTAGATAGCAGAACAAATAGTTTGGTTGTTTCAGACATTGGAGCCAATATTGCAAAAATTCAGGAGATAGTTGGAAAAATAGATATTCCTGCTCCACCGGGCAGAGATGTTTTGAAGATATACCGACTGGAAAATGTTGATGCTGAAGAGGTCTCCAAGATTCTGACACAGCTGCTTACAAGGCCAAGACAGACAACAGTCAGACGTGGAGAAACACCTCCTGTTCAGCCATCGGTAGTTGCTGCAAAAGCAACCAATTCTCTTATTATCAATGCTGACCCGGATGACTTCGCAAATATAGAGAAAATAATAAAAGAACTGGATGTGCTAACACACCAGGTTCTTATAGAGGCACTGATTGCAGAGGTATCATATGATACTACAAAACGGATGGGCATAGAATGGGCAGCATCCGATACCTTTGATGATAACAGGTATACAGGAGGCGCAGGTACAAACTTCGGCTATATAGAGTCCTATGCTTCTTCAGGTATTGCCCCCGAAGGGTTCTCCATAGGGGTCTATAAAGGAGCTCTTACCTATCCATTAGAAGTAGGGGCACTCATTAACCTCTATTCAAAAGAAGGAGAATTTAATATCCTATCAACTCCTCAGATAGTAACAAGTGACAATCAAGAGGCAGTGATAAATGTGAGTGAAAATATACCTTATCTGAAAGAAACACGTTTTGTTCAAAGCACTTCTGGTTCTACAGGTGATATAATAAAAAGTTATGACTATAAAGATGTTGGTATTACCCTTAAAATTACTCCACAGATAAGTCAGGATAAATATGTCCGTTTAAAGATATCTCAGGAAGTAACAAAGGTTATTGAAGGTGGACTCGCAGAGGCACCGACAACAGCCAAAAGGTCTGTGGATACAACCCTGATTATTCCTAATAAGAAAACAGTGGTTTTAGGAGGACTTGTCAGAGACGATACAGAAAATACTGTAAAAAAAGTTCCCTTTTTCGGAGATATATGGTTGATTGGGAATTTATTTAAATACAATACCAAAAAATCAACAAAAACAAACCTCCTTATATTCATTACACCTCATATTATTACAACTTTTGAAGAAGCAGAAGCAATCAAGAAAGAAAAAGAAGAAAAGATTTTTGGAGATAAAGTCAAAAAAGAAGATGGAAAGTAAATCCGTTCTCTGGATAGAAAACCCTGAAGAGATGGTTGACCCTGAACTATTATCTTCTTTCCCTTTTACTTTCCTGAAAAACAACTGTATCCTCCCTTTAAAAAACGGAAAAGGTGAAATAGTTATTGCCACAGATAATCTTCTTAAGATAGATATAAGCGAAATAAAACTACGTCTCAACAGAGATATTAAAATTGCTCTTACATCAGCAGATAGTATCCATAGGTGCCTTGACAAATATTACTACCAGCCGACCACCTCTCAGAAAGTTATAGATGACCTCAATTCGGAAGAAATGACCCACCTTGAAGAAGATATTGATGTTGAAAGTATGAATCTCCTTGACCTTGCCAACAAGGCACCCATTATACGGCTTGTCAATCAGATTTTATATAAAGCCATATCTATGCGGGCGAGTGACATACATATACATATTGGAGAAACAGTTCTTAAGGTAAGATATAGAATAGATGGTGTTCTACATGATATATTTGTCCTTCCAAGAAAATTTCATCCTGCAATAGTAACAAGAATAAAAATAATATCTAACCTTGATATCGCAGAAAAAAGGACACCACAAGATGGAAGAACATCAATCAAGATAGACAGCAAAAAGATAGATATTCGTGTCTCTATTATTCCAACCTTTTTCGGTGAATCGGTTGTACTTCGTCTACTTGATAGAAACACCTTTCTTTTTGGTCTGCATGAACTTGGATTTTCCAAGGAAACATACGAAAAATTCAATGAACTGATACACTTAGACCATGGTATAATTCTTCTTACAGGTCCTACAGGAAGTGGAAAGACAACAACCTTATATGCAGCCCTTTCTAAAATTAACAACCCTGGTATTAATATCATTACACTGGAGGACCCCGTTGAATATAATATAGAGGGAATAAACCAGATACAGGTTAATCCTAAGGTAGGACTTACATTTGCCAATGGACTCAGGTCTATATTAAGACATGACCCTAATATCATAATGGTAGGGGAAATACGGGATAGAGAAACTGCTGATATGGCTATTCAGGCATCCCTGACAGGACATCTTGTATTCAGTACACTGCATACTAATGACTCAACAAGTGCAATTATACGGCTAATTGATATGGGTATAGAACCATATCTCATTGCATCTTCTCTTGTCGGAGTAATGGCACAGAGATTGGTAAGGATTAACTGCCCACATTGTTCTGAAGATATCTTACCTCCTGTAAAAGAATTGAAGCAGATTTTTCCTGACGTTGAGGACATCTCAGAGATAAAATACAGGGCAGGTAAAGGGTGCAATCTCTGTTTCAATGAGGGCTATTATGGAAGAAAAGGTATCTTTGAACTATTCGTAATTGATGAAGAAATAAGGAATATGATATCAGAAAAAATCTCTACTGCTGAAATTAAGAAGATTGCATTAAGAAAAGGTCTTGTAACCCTGAGAATGGACGGAGCGGCAAAAATAAAAGAGGGACTAACAACAATATCTGAGGTCTTAAGAGTCACTCAAGAAGTATAAAATAAGTTAAATCGATGGTTTAAAAGATTCTGGCTTTTTATTACTTTTGAGATTTAACTTTTAAGTTTCCTGTAAGATACTAAGGCACAGAGTAAATGATACCCCCTTACCTTAATCCTCTCTTCATCGTAAACGGAGAGAGGGGAAGGTGAGGGGAAAAGTTTTGGATTTTAAGTTTTAAATATTTTGCCCGGTGGTGTAATGGTAACACACCGGCCTTTGGAGCCGAGGTTCGAGGTTCAAATCCTCGCCGGGCAGTAGTTATAAGCAGGAGATACAGAGGTGAGGATTTGAAGGGAGCGAAGTAAGAAATTGCGATGGGTAAGAGTAATTTCAGCGGGTGGCCGACCCGAGCAGGTGTGGGATGCGAGGGCGCCAAATCCTCGCCGGGCAGTAGTTATAAGCAGGAGATACAGAGGCGGGGATTTGAAGGGAGCGAAATGAATACTAATCTTGCAGTAATTATACTTGCAGCCGGACAGGGTAAACGTCTTGGCGGTGAATCACAAAAAGTGGTAAGAGAAATTCTTGGTAAACCAATGCTTTTATATCTTTTTGATACAATAGAAAAACTGCTTCCTGATAAAATAATTGTTATAGTAGGATACAAAAAAGAAGAGGTATTAGCACAGTTAAAAGATAAAAAGGTGGAATATGCAGAACAAACTTCCCTAAAGGGGACAGGAGATGCTGTACTACGGGCTGAAAAAGTTCTTATGGATTACACAGGAGATGTTCTTATTCTATGTGGAGATGTCCCTTTTGTAACAATAGAAACGCTTAAAAATCTCATTTCTACCCACAGAAGCGAGAATAGTTCTGGAACAATTCTTACTGCTTTTGTAGATAATCCTGCAGGTTATGGTAGAATAAAAAGAAATGAAAATGGCAGAGTACTTTCTATTATAGAGGAACTGAATGCCACACCTGAGGAAAAATTAATAAAAGAAATCAATGCCGGCATATATGTATTCAAAAAAGAGCCTCTTTTTCAATCGCTTTTAAAGGTTAGTCCTGATAAAATAAAAAATGAGTACTATCTCACAGATGTGATTAAAATATTATCGGAGGAAGGTAAAATTATAAAAACCTGTACTACACAAGCACCTGAAGAGTGTCTTGGTATAAATAGCATCCAGGATATAGAAAGGGCAAAAAATTTTTTATTAACAAGGAGTAAAAAATGAATAACTGTTTAATCTTTTCGGGTAACGCAAATCCTGACCTTTCCACAAAGATTGCTGAACATCTGGGTAAAAAATTAGGGGAAATTAACATATATAGATTTATAGACGGAGAAATATGCCTGCAGATAGAAGAGAATATAAGAGGTAAAGATGTTTTTATCATTCAGCCAACCTGTCCCCCTGTAAATGAAAATCTTATGGAACTGCTTATTACATTAGATGCATTAAGAAGGGCTTCTCCTAAAAGAGTAACAGCAGTTCTACCTTATTATGGTTACGCACGACAGGACAGAAAAGATAAGCCACGTGTTCCAATCACAGCAAAACTTGTTGCTAATCTTCTTGTTTCAGCAGGGGCAAATAGAATACTGACTATGGACCTGCATGCTCCCCAGATACAGGGATTTTTTGATATTCCCGTAGACCATCTATTTGCTGCGCCTGTAATAGTTAACTATTTAAAAGGGAAAAACATCAAAAATCCTGTGATAGTGGCCCCAGATGTTGGTGGAGTTAAGGCAGCACGTGCATTTGCAAAGCAACTTAACGCTGGACTTGCAATTGTAGATAAAAGACGAATAGGACCTGACAGGATAGAAACAGTTCATATCATAGGGGATATCAAAAACTGCGATGCAGTTATAATAGATGACCTTATATCTACGGGAAATACAATACTTCAGGCTGCATACAAACTACAACAAGAAGGAGCATCGTCTATCTATGCTGCCTGTACACATCCCGTTTTCTCAAACAATACAGCAGAAAAACTTACCTCTTCTATTTTCAAAGAGGTAATTATCACTGATACTATACCCACGAATTCTCTACCGCCTCACTTTGTCAAACTATCAGTTGCCGGGCTTCTTGCAGAAGCAATCAAAAGAATTCACCTTGAAACTTCTGTCAGTTCACTCTTTATCTAACTACATCAAAGCACATTGTAGCAATACCATACGGCTTCAATGCGGCTTCAATTTTGACAGATAGCCAAGCCACAGACAAATTTCCAATAGTGACACGGTATATTCCACTCTCTACCTTACTGACACTCGGATACACAACACTATTCTTCTGATGAAATTATCCGTATCAGCCCATCGTAGGTCTTTTACGATGGTTTGCCTTTTTAGAACGCCATTTCAATTTTCTTTTCTTCCTTCTCATCTTTTCTTGGCGGACTTTTTGGCAACTTTTTTTGTTGCTTTTTTTGTTGCCTTCTTTACTGCGCATTTCTTGGCAGTTTTTTTAGCCATTTTCTTCACCTCCTTTTTACCAATTTTAAATTAATATTTTATCTCATTTAAAAACATATTTTTATTTTTGTCAAATTTTTTTTATAATATATATACGACTACGAGGTAAAAATGAAATATCTAATAACAGGTGGATGTGGATTTATCGGCTCTCATCTTGCTGAAACACTTACTTCTTATGGAGAAGATGTATCTGTTATCGACGACCTTTCCACTGGTTCTCTTGAGAACGTAAAAAATATCTACTGTAACAAAAAATTCCATCTTTTTATTGACACCATCTTAAACTGCGCACTTCTTGAAGAGTTGATAAAACAATCTGATTTTGTTTTTCACCTTGCAGCAGTTGTTGGAGTAAAAAGGGTAATGGAAAATCCTGTGGACTCAGTAATAATTAATGTGGAAGGCACATATAATGTCTTAAGATATTGTACAAAATATAACAAAAAAATTTTTATTGCATCTACATCTGAAATATATGGCAAAAATGAAAATGTGCCATTTAAAGAAGATGCTGATATTGTTATAGGCACAACAAAAAAGAAGAGATGGAGTTATGCCTGTACAAAAGCAATAGATGAATTTCTTGCATTTGCTTTCTTTGAAGAAAAAGCTCTGTCTGTAATAGTTGCAAGATTATTTAATACAGTCGGACCGCGACAGAGTGATAGATATGGTATGGTTATCCCACGTTTTATAAAGCAGGCACTTAATAATACACCCATTACTGTTTTTGGTAATGGTCAACAAACAAGATGTTTCATCCATGTTAAAGACATAGTAAATGGTATTATAGAACTCATAAAAAAAGATGAGGCATACGGGGATGTATTCAATATGGGCAGTGAAGAAGAGATTACTATTAAAGACCTTGCAGAGACAATAAAAAACATAACAGGAAGTTCTTCTGATATTATCTTTGTTAATCCACAGGATATATATTCAAAGGGCTTTGAAGATATGACAAAGAGAGTTCCTGATATATCTAAAATCAGGGCACTTACAGGATTTTCTCCTCAATTTACCATAAAAGATATTATTAAGGACTGCATAGAAGATGTCACCAAAAAATCACAGACCAGATAAGAAACCGCAAAAAACATACAGGATAGATAAAATTTTACTTGTAATAATTTTACTTGCCGGTCTTATTATAAGATATCTATATCTATATTTTTTTAAAGACAGTGCCTATTTCAACCCTTTCCTTATGGATGGACATGACCAGAAGACATTTATACTCTGGGCACAGCAGATTTTGCAACACCCATGGTATGTAAACGGCGAGCCATTTTATATGGCTCCTTTATACGTATATTTTCTTGCTTTACTACATCTTATATCAGGTGGGAATATGCTTATAATATCTCTTATCCAGCTTTCTATGGATGTACTCCTTTGCCTTATGCTCTATTATATCGGAAAGATACTCTATAACAA
>JAQVEU010000034.1 GCA_028697565.1 Candidatus Ratteibacteria bacterium | reverse complement strand
GAAGAAGTAAGGAAGGCAATGCTAAATTTTTACAGAAGACAACTTACACAGGCAGATATAAAGGTTGCCCCTGATGTAAAGGTAGAGATAAGTCCCTTATGTGATATCTCTGCCCTTATACAAAAAATTAAAGACAAAGAAGTTACAGAAGATACATATATAGAATAAGGTAAAAGGGGTTGGATTTTGGGTTTTTATGGGGCAGTGGCTCAACGGGAGAGCGTCCGCTTCGCATGCGGAAGGTTGCCGGTTCAAGTCCGGTCTGCTCCACTATAAGGATATAGACAGGGAAAGTTGGACCCCCCCTGGAAATTATGTATAACTCCGGCAACCGAAGGGGTATGGGGAAGTGTGCTTCCCCATATTTATAAGGTTTCGGGGGAGGGAAAGATTAAAGGGAAGGGGAATCTCCCCTCCCTTTAAAGAGCGTGAGCGAGTTGCCTGTTCAAGTCCGGTCTGCTCCACTAAATAGAGGTTTAAAAATGAACCACTGGCTGGTAATAGGTGTCAAACAAAACTGGATAACTGCCCTTTCTCAACCAGTTCCTATATGGGGATTAAAACAACAATATTCAATTACATTTCAATCTATGAGGGAAGGAGATAATCTATGGTTATATACTACTTCACCTGTTAAAGGAGTAATAGGACTTGGTCAGGTAAAAGATAAATATGTTGACTGGAAAACACTTATATGGCCTGAGGAATTAGAGAAACAGCAGGTGGTCTGGCCTTTAAGATTCAGGATTCATATACTGAAGATACTACCTGTAACAAAATGGGAAAGTAGTTGTATACGAATTAACGATTTCAATCTTTTCTGGCAGCAAGGATTTCAACAGATACGTCCAGATTATCTTCCTGAATTAATCAAGCGTACAGAAAAAGTATTCGGTTCTCTTGTATATGAAGGTTCCTCCATTATTCAGATTCCAGAGTTAATTCAATCTACAGAAATAAAAGAGCCCGATGTACAATATGTACCGACCGCATTATCACAGACTCCATCTCCTCATAAAGAACTTCAAAACCATCTTGCTGAGATAGGGAAACTGCAATTTTATTATTCTGAGATAGAATATCCCTTAGAACTTGAATCTGAAAGGAAAAAGCTTGATGTGGTATGGAAAAGAGAAATCAGTGGTGTTCCTACCTTTGTCTTTGAGATTGAATTCTCAAATAATATAGAAAAAGCAGTGGAACGATTGAAATCTGCTTTCAAAAAATGGAACTCAAGACCCAGAATAATAGTTCCTGAGTCATCTCTGGCAAAACTGCACAATATTATTTCTAATTCTGAACAGGAGTTTAGTTCCCAGTTCCGAAACTACCAGCCGGAACAGATTACTGAATTACTTACTAAAAAGAGGGAGTTGAGAAATATAGAACAAAATTTAGGGCTTTATTAGTAAATGAAAACAATACTGCTGACAAATGATGATGGGATTTACTCAGAGGGGTTGCTCGTTCTCTGGAGATACCTGAAAAAGAGATATAATGTTTGTGTGGTTGTTCCTGAAACAGAAAAGAGTGCAGTAGCCCATGCCATTAATCTTTTCATACCACTTAAAATAAAAAAAATAAGTGTAAAAAGAGGACTTGATGGCTGGCTCGTTAATGGTACTCCTGTTGACTGTGTAAAAATTGGTGTCAGTGCAATATTAAAGAAAAGACCTGATATAGTGGTGTCTGGTATAAACCCACAGTCAAATATGGGGATGGATATACTTTATTCAGGAACTGTTTCTGCTGCGGAGGAAGGGGCTTTATTAGGTATTCCATCTTTTGCTGTTTCCCTGGACTCCAATAAAAGATATTACTTTGATACAGCGGCGGAGATAACACTAAGAATAATAAAAAAGATGGAAGGTATTAAAATTCCACCTGACATAGTTATCAACATTAATGTTCCGGATATGCCGATTTCAAAGGTAAAGGGTATCCGGCTTACCTATCAAAGCAAGGCAAGGTATGAAGAGGAATATGAAAAACGGACAGACCCACGTGGCAATTCATATTACTGGCTAAAAGGGGTATTCAAAAAAGTCAATAATGAAAAAGGAAGTGATGTAGATGCGGTAAAACAGGGTTATATTTCCATTACTCCTCTTCATCTTGATCTCACCAGCTATAGTTTGCTTTCTTACCTGCAAAAAAAGATAACTTGAAGATATTCCATTAAAATAGTATAATTAAGACTTATTATTGAAAACCATACAATAGCAGGAGGATAATATGTCCCAGACATACAAACCGCATAAACTTAAAAAGAAAAAAAAGATGGGTTTTCTTGCACGGATGAGCACAAAAGGTGGAAGGAAGGTTATAAACAATAGAAGAAGAAAGGGTAGAAAGCGACTTGCATGCGAATAAGAAAAAGAATACTGCTCCTGAAAAAAACAGGCAGACAGTATAAATCATCTTTCTTTAGGTTATATATATTGCCTTTAGAAGATTACAGGATAGGTTTTATTACAGGTAGTAAGATAGGTAATGCATCACATAGAAATTATACCAAAAGGGTAATCAGAAACTTATGGCAAAAAGAGCTTAAAAAAAGTGACTTCTTATTTGTTTTATATAAAACTATAACACGGAGTGAAAGAAATTGTCTTATTGAAAAACTTAATTATACTGTAGAGAAAATTAGATGCGAAAAGTTTTAATCGGCTTTATAAAGGGATATCAGAGATTTGTTTCTCCTCTAACGGGACAAAGATGTAGATTTTATCCAAGTTGTTCTTCTTTTATGGCAGAAGCCATAGATAGATTGGGTCCTGTAAAAGGAACGATATTAGGTATCAGAAGGATATTAAGATGTCATCCCTTCAATCAAGGGGGATATGACCCTGTAGAAAAATGGATAACATAAGAGAAGAAGTTCGCCTTATTATTGCTGTTGTACTTGCACTTATTATCATTATTGTCTTCGGAAGATTCAGAGCACCACAACAGAATATTCCTCAGCAGCCAACCACTTCATCTGTAATTTCAGGTAAAGAAGTTCCTATAGAAAAAGATGTTGTTTCACCACCGTCTCATCAACAGGCAGGAGAGGAAAAAATATATGAAAACGATATGTATATAATAAGATATGATACTGCTGGTGGAATAATAAAAGAAATTGGTATTAAAAAATATACAAAGGAAGATGAAGCAGCACTGACTATTTTTGAAGGGGCAGACCTTTTACTCTTCTCTTCTTTGGATAAACCAGAAGAGGCATATAAAACATATTCTCCAATTGAATCAGGAAACACATTACACCTTCAGAAGATAGAAGGAAATATTCTGATAGAAAAAGATATAAGTGTGCCTTCAGAACTTCATACTTTCACAGCTACAATAAATATCTCTAATAAAGGGAAAGATGTTAGATATCTTAAAAATTGCATATTATCAACAGGCACATTCAATATCAATTCTTCCCATATAAAAAATCGTGGAGATGGACAGGATCTTCCTTCAGAAGTTCTTATAAAAAGCAATGGGAAAGTTCGAAAAGTTAATGTTGCACGGATAAAGAAAAGTATTATATATGAGAATACTGAGTGGATTGCGTTGAAACAGAGGTATGGACTTGTTTTTGTGAAGTCATCCTCTCCATTGAAAGGATTTATTACTGGGACATCAGAAAACTGTGTTAAAACTGGTTTTTCCTATGATAATTTAGAAGTGCTACCCGGAGAGAAAAAGGTTATAACCCTTTCTATCTATGCCGGTCCTTCTGACTACTTTGTTGCCAAAAATGAAATAAAAGAGAAAGAGGTCTTCGGAACTGGATTTTTTGCAGCAATGGGCAGGTTCTTATTTGCCATACTTTCTTATATACACCGTGTTATTCCTAATTGGGGCTGGGCCATAGTAGTTCTTACCCTGATTATCAAGGTGGTGTTTTTCCCGTTAACCCGGAAGAGTTTAAGGTCAATGAAGGCGTTACAAAAATTGAGGCCTTATCTTCAGGATATTCAGAAAAAATATAAAAACAATCCTCAACAGATGCAAAAGGAGCTGATGAATATATATAAAGAATATAAAATCAATCCTTTTGGTGGATGCCTCCCTATGTTTGTTCAGTTTCCAATATTTATAGGGTTCTTCATAGCACTCAGAAACTCTGTCTTTCTGAGAGGTGCTCCTTTTATGCTCTGGATAAGGGACCTGTCTTTGCCGGATACCATAGTAAGGATAGGGGGATTTCCTTTAAACCTTTTGCCTTTGATAATGGCTGTGACCTCCTTCTGTCAGCAGAAATTTACACCGCAGGAACCATCACAAAAAGCGCTAACCTATATAATGCCTGCTATGTTTCTTATCCTGTTTTACAACTTTTCGTCAGGACTTTTGCTCTACTGGACAACGATGAATATTGCCGGACTTATAGAACAGTACTATGTGTATAAAAAATAGGTCAAAAGTGAAGTGTGAGAAATTTATTTAAGTCCTAATTTTCTTAATAATTCTTCTGCTGCGGACATCTCTGCGTCTTTTTTATTTCCTGCCTTTCCCGTACCGACATATCGTTTGCCATGTATTTTGACCTTTACTGTATATATCTTTTTATGAGGAGGCCCTTTTTCAGATATTACCTGATATACTGGCTCTGTCTTGAACTCTTTTCTTGCGATGGAAGACAGAAGATTTTTGTAGTTCTGCATTGGTTCTATCTTTTTGTTAAGGATAAACCTCTTCACAAATGTCTCTGCACTTTTCCATCCACTGTCAAGATATATCGCTCCGATTATACCTTCAATAAAATTATCCAGATGAGGAACTTCGTAACCTCTGTACTGTATGCATTTATGTAGTTTTATATCCTCACCAATTTTTTGTAGATACTTCCTGTTTACATAGGCGGACTTCAGGTCAGTCAGAAATGACTCGGAAGCAGATGGATTTTTTTTGAAAAGGGTGATTCCTACTATAGCATCAAGGATAAGGTCCCCCAAAAATTCAAGTCGTTCATATGAAATACCATTATCACACGAAGGATGTGTAAGCGCCTCTTCTATTAGATGTTTCCTTTTAAATCTGTATCCTATCATTTCTTCTAACCGCTCTATGTTTTCCTGCATAGTATCGCTCCTATGAATATAACTGATAAAATAAACAAAGGTAGGTCTCCTACCATAGAATAATATGTCTTTCCTTTTATTAGAGGAACATTATAGAGCATAATCCCTTCAACAAACAAGTGCTTCCCGTATCTTTTTACTATATTGACAGTACCATCAGGTGAGACAATACCACTTATACCCGTAAGTGAACTCTGAACAAAATACCTTCCAGATTCAACTGCCCGGATGCTGTTATGTGCGAAGTGCTGATATGGACCGGATGAATTTCCAAACCATGAATCGTTTGTAATAACGATAAACATATCCACTTCTTTTTCCACAAATGACTGAACAATCTCCGGAAATATATTTTCAAAACATATAAGGATTCCTAACTTTTTATCCTTGAAGTATAAAGGAACTATTTTTTTACCCCGTTCTACATAGGGGGTATAACCTGCTATTTTTTCAAAGAGGTCTCTTATTATTCTACATTTTCCACAGGGGACGAATTCACCATAAGGGACCAGATGTGTCTTGTTATACACCTGAACCCTTTCATTTTCAATTATGACTGCGGAGTTATATATTTTCTTATCATCTCCAGTGAATGTTCCGAATATAAGCCCAACGTTAAATTGTCTGGCAAAATTTTTTAAGTCATCTATAATATCAGGTGTTATAATATCAGGATATATACCCTCAGGCCAGATAACAATATCTACATACCCCTCTTTTATAGATTCAGTGGTCAATGTCTTTACCTTTTCAATATTTTTAGATGGACTATGGCTTTCTGTGGAATCTATATTTGGCTGAACAATTAATACATTTAGACATTCTTCATAGTTATTTTTAAAAGGAGTGAATAAAGGAGAAAATACAAGAATAGCAAAAAGTACTATAGAGATGCACCAGGAAACAACCTGCTGTTTTCTAAATGAATAAAACAAAGTGAAATTTCCTATAATAACTAAAAAAGAAAGTCCGTAGATACCTGTAAAAGATGCTGTTTTCAATAGATAAGGATTGTTCCACTGAGAAAGTCCTGCAAGCAACCATGGGAAACCGGTTAAAAGATGGGTAATAATAATTTCCATCAAAAACCAAACAAACCCGGCAATAAATATCCTGCCTCTTTTATGTATCGCAAAAACAAGATATAGAAATAGCCCCCAGTAAAAAGAAAGGTAGAGGGCAAGTAGAAGATAGATTGGGCCTGCTAATCTGTACAACCAGGAAAAAGAGGCAGAATAAAAAACAAAGCCAGCAATAAGTCCAAAAAGGAAATTTTTGCTATCGTTTTCTTTTCCTGCAATCAAAAGCGGTATAAAAGAAAAAAAAGCAAACCCCCAGATGTTAAATGGGGGGAATGCAAAGATAAACAGAATACCACCTGCTATACTGAGTAAAAAACGAAGGAGCAGACCACTTTTCCTGTCTTTCAAGTAATCTTTATCCTATTGTTGGCATCAAGTTCTACTATTCTAAGTTTCCATCCCTGTTTAAGTTCATTTTCATTGACAAAAGATACAGAAAGGATGATAACCTCATCCCCTTTTTCAAAATATCTTGCAGAAGGACCATTGAGGCATATAACACCAGAGTTTTTTTCTCCTTCTATTGTATATGTTGAGACCCTTGCACCGTTATTGATATTAAGGACATACACCATCTCTCCTGGCAAAATTCCAGATGCCTCAAGAATATTTCTATCAAGGGTAATACTTCCTTCATAATAGATGTTTTTGTCGGTTACCTTTCCACCTTTTACTTTACATCTGCACATACATCTGAACATTATTTTTTCTCCTGTATAGCTCATTTTTTACCATTTTTTTCCTCCCCTGTCAAATTCTGAAATCCGAAGTTCCACCTATTTATTTAGACCGAGAGCAGTAGTTTTTAAGATGAAAAAGGTTATGTGTGCTGTCTGAAATCAAACAGGTATGGTGGTAAAAACTCTTTATGAATTTTTTTGCGAAGTTCATCATCTACAGGTATATTTTTTTCCTTTGCAATGCGTTGTATATGCATCTCAAACCACAGTTCAGTAAGAGAGATTTCTCCTTTATCCTCCCTTCTGTTATTAGCCTTTTTAGTGCAAGTTTACAATAGTTCTTATCAATATCAACTCCTATAACTCGCCTGTTATTCAAATTTGTAGAGAATAACTATTACTTCAACAGGTGCAATTACATAAGGGGCAGAAGCACTCATAAATGAACCCCATGCAGTTCTTCGTGAAATGTTTCCTTTGTTCCATATGATT
>JAQVEU010000033.1 GCA_028697565.1 Candidatus Ratteibacteria bacterium | reverse complement strand
TTTTGGCTCTGCCATACCTGATACCTGGACTGTTTTATATCCCATCTGACTTACTTTTTTCAGTGTCTCTGCTGTATCTTTCACTGTTTTACAATAATCACGAAGTGTATACATCTGTGTACCTACTATCATTTTTCCCCCCTTTGTTAGATTCCTATCTTTTTCTCAATGCCTCTTAAAAAATCCCTTGCCTTTATTATATCTGCCTCCGGATTTTCGCCTACCTCCCTTTCAATAGTGAAAAATCCGTTATACCCGATCTCCTTCATTGCCTTCAGATACTCAGGGAAGTTGACCATACCTTCACCTAAAGGCATCTCCTTCCACCGCTTCTGTCCATTCTCATCAGGTAGTTTTACCCCATCTTTTGCGTGTGTGTGAACGATATAATCTTTAAGTGTATATACCCCCTTTACAGGGTCATCCCCTGCAACCATTACAAGGTTTGCAGGGTCATAGTTCACCTTTATGCCTGGGTTCCCAAGGGTATCTAACAGTTTTTTGAGAAGGGATGTCACCTCAGGACCTGTTTCTGTTGCGAGGAACACCCCTTTGTTATACGCATAGGTTCCAACCTCCGGAAGTGACTGGACCATTGATCTCCATGCAATATCATTTTCATCTTCCGGAACAACCCCTATGTGTGTTGTAACCACATCTACTCCAAGGTCTACTGCAAGGTCTATTACCTCTTTTGTCCTTTCCACCCGCCAGTCAAGTGTTGTGGGGTCTGCAAATCCATGTCCTCCGAAGTCCCCGACAAGGGCAGATATAGTGAGTCCCAGCCCTTTTACAAATATCTTTAAGTCATCCCTCCCTGTCTTTGAGAGGTTTTTAGGGTCAAGTTCTCCATGTGTTGCATATGGCTGGATGCCATCCATCTTCAGCTCTGATGCCTTTTTAATTCCCTCCCTGATGGGAATTCTGAAACAGTCAGGAATTACGCCTATCTTCATCTTTCCCCCTTTGTTGTAATAGATTAGAAGATTTTTTATCTTATAATCTTTCAATCTTCCAATTATACTCTCTATCTACTTGCTACTCTCTACTTTCTTTAGTATCTCTATTGCAACATCAGGGCATATCATAACACATCTCTGACATCCTGTGCAACTACCTTTCCCTTCACCTTCTGGTTCAATATAGTGGTAGCCCATCTTGTTGAATTCCCTTGACACACAGAAGACCTTCTGCGGGCATACATCTATACAGAGGCCACATCCTTTGCACCTTTCCTTTTTTACCTTTACAATAAACATTAGATTCCCCAGTGGAACTTTGTCTTTAATTTACTAAAAAAACTATTGTCATCATCAATAATTTTAACACCTTTTTTTGCTTTTTTTATAACTACCCTATCGGAATATCCTACATCTATCTCTCTCTGTCCGTCAATAATAACAACACCTTCGGGTGATACGCTGAGAGACAGTATCTCATTAGAAGGAACAATCACAGGCCTCCATGAGATAGAATGCGGGGCTACAGGAACAAGTAGTATACACTCCATATCAGGAAATACCACAGGTCCGGAAGCAGAAAGTGAGTGCGCGGTGGAGCCAGTAGGTGTTGAGACAATAAACCCATCACACCGCAGGTTACCGAATACCTCCTCTTTTCTGGTAGATACAACTATATCTATAATCCTTATCCCTTTTCTGAAGATAGACACCTCATTGAGACAGAAGTCCTTGATTGTCTTTCCGTTTTTTTTATTTACAGTGGCCTCCAGTAGCATCCTTCTATATATCTTAAAACTTCCGCTGAGGACCTTTTTGAGTTGGGTATCTATATCCTGTGCAGTATGGGTAAGAAAACCAACCTTGCCATACTTTATTCCATAAATAAGCGTACGGGGGTTATCTATCTGATGGGCTCCTTTCAGGAATGTTCCATCTCCTCCCATCGTAATAATCAAATCCACACCTTCAGGGCTGTTTTTCACAACTTTTCCACACTTTTTTAACAGTTTTTCTATCCTGTCTCTCTCTTTTTCTATCCCTGGTATCTTTTTGTTATGCAGGATAAAGACGTTCTTAATCATTGTGCCTTCCTCTTAAAAAATTTTTTGTTCTCTCTGCTATTCCTTCTGGACTCATCCCGTATTTTTTTAGAAGAAACTCCCTTGTCCCCTGTTCAATAAAGGCATCCGGTAGCCCTATCCTTAAGACATCTTTTCTGTCGTTAAAATATTCTAACACAGCGGAACCAAAGCCACAGGATATAGTATTTTCCTCCACAGTGGTAATTATGTCAAAAGAATCTAACTCTTTTAATATCGTCTCATCCAGTGGCTTAACCTTATCAACAGGAATAAAAGATGTAGAGACACCTTCTCTTTTAAGTATCTCGGCTGCCTTTAGAGAATATTCAGCCATACTTCCGCAACCAAGTATCACCAATCTACTGTCTGTCTCCTTCACAGGATACAACTGTTCAGGAAGTTTGCCCTTGGGATATCTTATAAAACAGGGGAGTTTTTCCTCAAATGATTGCAATATAATATCTCTCATGTTTTCCGTACTGTACGGAGCAAATATCTTTAGTTCAGGTAATGTCCTTAAAAAAGAGATGTCAAAAAGCCCATGGTGTGTAGGTCCATCTTCCCCAACAATACCTGCCCTATCAATAAGAAATATCACAGGCAGTTTCTGGAGGCATATATCGTGGAATATCTGGTCATAGCACCTCTGTAAAAATGTGGAGTACATCGCTACCACTACCTTCATTCCTGCCTTACACAGTCCTGCTGCGAATGTAATACAGTGCCCTTCAGCGATACCTACATCAAAGAACCTATCAGGAAATTTTTTTGCAAAGTTCTCAAGTCCCAGTCCTTTCTCCATAGCAGCGGTAAGTACAACAACCTTTTTATTCTCTTCTCCTATCTTCTCCAGTACTCTACCAGCAAAACTTCCTGCTGACTCTGATGAGTTATTCATAAAGACACCTGTTTTTATATCAAAAGGTGGCGCACTGTGGAAGTCGTCTGGTCGTTCTTCTGCTGGTCTATATCCCTTCCCCTTTTTTGTAATAATATGCAGAAGGACTGGTTCTTTTATCTCCTTTATATTTTTGAGTATATCAAGAAGTCCTTCTATATTGTGTCCGTCTAAGGGGCCTAGATATTTCAGCCCTATCTTTTCAAAAAATACACCGGGGACTATAAGATACTTTGCCTTTTTTTCAAGGTCTTTTGCCAGATGAATGATATTCTCCCCCATCCCTGGAATCTTCTTTACTGTCTCTATGAATTCCTCCCTGGACTTATTGAGAAAAGGTGAGCTAATCAACCGGGTAAGATAATAGGACATTGCACCTTTTGTGGTAGAGATGGACATCTGGTTGTCGTTAAGGATTATAAGTAGTTCCTTTCCTGTAGAGCCAAGGAAGTTCAGCCCCTCAAATGTAAGTCCATTGGTAAGTGAGCCATCCCCTATAACTGCAATTACCTTGCCTCTGTCATTAAAAAAGTCCTGCCCTATCTTTAGCCCTGTGGCAGAGGATATAGCAGTTCCTGCATGCCCTGTCTTAAATATATCTCTGCTATCCTCTTCTGGTGAAGG
The DNA here is from genome assembly GCA_028697565.1 of Candidatus Ratteibacteria bacterium. Lineage (GTDB taxonomy): Bacteria > Ratteibacteria > UBA8468 > B48-G9 > JAFGKM01 > JAAYXZ01. Next base: position 3,889 of record JAQVEU010000033.1, on the reverse strand, counting down.
AAATCCCGATAGTCCCCTATACTTCCTAATGTCTGAGAAGTTTTTATACCTGCCTGTAAGAAGTTTATGAGTATAACACTGGTGCCCTACATCCCATATAACCTTATCAGGAGGGAAGTTGAATATCTTATGAAGCGCTATGGTAATCTCAACAACACCAAGATTGGAAGATAGGTGTCCACCATTTTTAGAAACCGTCTCTATAATAAGTTGCCTTATCTCAGTGGCAAGAGATTCTAACTCCTCAACAGAAAGTCCTTTTAATATGTGCGGTTGCTGTGAGACCTTTTCAATCAGTGCCATTTTCTACAATGTTTTTTCTTATATCGTCCATTATCTTCTGGAGTTCTTTATTACCGGTTATTTCATATGCCTTCCCAAACCATAAAAGTGCCTTGTCATACTCTTTAAGCTTCATATATACATAGCCCAGATGTTCATACACTTCCGGGTCTTTTTCTTTTTCCACTGCCTTTTCAAGATACTTTTTTGCAAGTCGGTAGTTGCCCATCTTGTAGTAGGCCCAACCCAAACTGTCTAAAAAGGCGCCGTTGTCCGGGTCAATCCTGCACGCCTTTCTAATCATCTTATATGCCTCTTCTATATTTTTGTCATTAATAAGATATGTATAGCCCAGGTAGTTAAGTGCCATAGCATTGTTGGGGTCTATCTCTATGGCTTTTTTCATCTGTTCTTCCATCATCTCCTGCCTTTCTGTTTTGTCATAGAGTATCCCTAAATAAAACCGCGTATTTGACAGGTCATCTATTTTGATGCTTTTATTTAAAATATCCTCCGCCTTATCATACTCTTTTTCATCCATATATATTATTCCAAGAAATTGATAAAGATGGGCTGATTTTATCCCGTTTTTTATTGCCTCTTCAAGATAATACCTTGCCTTTTCCCTGTTCCCTCCAGAATAATAGGTACTGGCAAGGAATGAGTAAGAGACAATTTCAGAAGGGTTGAGAGAAACCACCTTTTCAAAACACTCAATGGACTCTTTCTCTCTTTTCTGTTTATCATACAAAAGACCTAATGAAAAATATCCTTTCCAGAAGAAATTGGCAAGTTCAACTGATTTACGATATTCTTCCTCCGCCTCCTTGTTTTTTCCGAGCCGTTCAAGGATATTTCCATAGTTATAATGAAACAGGTAGTTTTCAGGAAATACCTCAACAAGATATTTATAGTGTCTTGAGGCATCTTCTAACTTATTCATACCTGCATATAGGTCACAAAGAACCATCCTTGCAGAATAGTTTTCCTTATCAAGTACAAGCCCTTTTTCCATATAGTGAGCAGCAAGGTTATAGTTTTTCTCTAAAATATAGGAAAGACCCAATCCGAAGAGTGCTTCATACCTTTGGGAGTCAATCCGAGATGCCCTGAAAAAACATCTCTTTGCTGAAGGAATATCCTGCTTTTTAAGGTAGAGATTCCCCAACTTTACATAGATATAACTGTCCTCTCCTGCCTCCTTTATGGTCTGCCTGTAGTACTGGATTGCTTCATCTACCCGTTCCTCTCTTTCGGCTATGACACCATATGCATAGGTATCCCGTCCTTCATATTGTCGTGGGATATGGGCACACCCAGAAAATAGGACTGACAGAAGTACAATCCCTCCCGTAGATATATATCGCATTATTTTTTTCTCTTTTTGTGTCTTAATGCTGCTCTTCTTTTTCTCCTCTTATGTGTTTTAATCTTCCTTCTTTTTCTCTTTTTTCCACAGGGCATAATATCTCCTTGTTTATATCACCTTGTTTAGCGGATACTCCACAATTCCCTGGGCACCGCGTCTTTTCAGTTCAGGAATAATAAGTTTGGCTGTTTTTTTATCAATAACTGTTTCAATGGCAACCCATTTTTTATCTGTAAGGGGTGATACAGTTGGTTTTTTCATAGCAGGCAGTATTTTAAGAATACCTTCAAGTTTTTTAACCTCAACATTCATCTTCAGTCCTACCTTGCCTTCTGCTTCAAGTGCCCCTTTCAATAAAAGTGCAAGGTTTTCCATCTTTTCTCTTTTCCATTTTTCCTTCCATGAGTTTTTGTTTGCTATTAGTTTAGGGGCTGACTCCATCAGAACATCTATAATTTTAAGGTTGTGTGATAGAAGTGTGCTTCCTGTCTCTGTTATATCCACAATGGCATCTGCAAGTGTTCCTGCCTTGATTTCCGTGGCACCGTAAGAAAATTCAACATCTGCCTTTACTTTGTGTTTTTTTAGATAGTCCCCTGTCAGGTTAACCAGTTCTGTGGCTATGACCTTTCCTTGCAGGTCTTCCGGTCCTTTTATCTTTGAGTTCTGCGGTACAGCAAGCACAATCTTTACCGGTCTAAAGCCCTGTTTGGAATACTTCAGTTCGCATACATCTATCACCTTTACCCTGTTTTCTGTTATCCAGTCATTACCTGATATACCTGCATCAAATGCACCCATTTCCACATACTTCGGTATCTCCTGTGCCCGCAGAAAAACACCTTCAATCTCAGGGTCATCTGTAGTAAAATAGTAGGTTCTGGTGCCTATATATATCTGAAAACCAGCACGTTGGAAAAGTGTTATAGTTGACTCCTGTAAAGACCCTTTTGGTAGCGCTACCTTCAGTTTATTCATTTTTGTTTACTCCTTCACGCCAGAATCCTATCTTTCTGTATTTCTGATACCTTAACTCTACAAGTTTTTCTTCTTTTATCGGCTTGAGTTCTCTTATCTTTTCATCAATGGCACTTGCAGTTAGTTCAAATGCCTTTTGCCAGTTCCTGTGTGCTCCACCTAATGGTTCAGGAATAATGGTATCTATCACACCGAGGTCTAAAAGTGCTCTGGCAGTAAGCTTAAGTGCCTTTGCTGCCTCTTCTACTGCTGACTGGTTTTTCCACAATATAGAGGCACATCCTTCAGGGGAGATTACCGAGTATATGGAGTACTCCTGCATCAATACCCTGTCTCCCACACCTATACCAAGTGCGCCGCCACTACCTCCTTCTCCTATTACAACACACACAATAGGAGCTTTAAGCATAGCCATCTCCATAAGATTCTCTGCGATTACAAGTGCCTGCCCTTCTTCTTCTGCCTTTATATCAGGGTTTGCACCAGGGGTATCTATAAATGTAATTACAGGTATATGAAGGGTCTCAGCAATTTTCATTATCCTTCGTGCCTTTCTATAGCCAGGTGGATGCGCCATACCGAACTTTCTATAAAGATTTTCCTTTGTATCCCTGCCTTTCTGTTGTCCTGCAATAGCCACAGGTATACCCCTGAATTTACCTATCCCTGCCACTATGGCAGTATCATCTGCACTGCATCTGTCTCCATGTAGTTCAATAAAATCCTCAAAAACATTTTCTATATAGTCCAGTGTATGTGGCCTGTTTGGGTGTCGTGAAAGCTGGACAATCTGCCAGTCAGAAAGATTTGAGAATATCTCCTTTGTCTTTTCAGTAAGTTGTTGTTTGAGAAGGACAATATCCTCAACATTTCCAGATGTTCCATTTTTCCTTCCTGCCTCAAGTGCTGATATCTTCTTTTCTATCTCTTCTAATGGTTTTTCAAAGTCAAGGTATTTTCTTTCCATACTTCAGATAATCCTCGGCACCTTAAAAAAGTTATCCTTCCTATCAGGTGCACCTGATAGCATCTCCTCTACATCTGTAGAACTTTTTACTTCATCTTCACGGAAGACATTTGTGATTGGAATATCCCCTGTTACTGCTACCTTTGCCTCAACCTCAGAAAGGAGAGATACATACCCAATAATTTTGTCCAGTTCTTCTGTTAGAGTTCCCTTTTCCTCTTCGGTTAAAAATAATCGGGCAAGACCAGCCAGATATTCTACATCTTCTTTTTTTATTATTCTATTATTTTCCA
>JAQVEU010000032.1 GCA_028697565.1 Candidatus Ratteibacteria bacterium | reverse complement strand
TACACACATTGACACGTTTCCTTTTCCCATTTATTTCAGTAAGTATGGTCTGGATATTAGGTTTCCATACCCGTCTGGTTTTAACATTTGAATGACTTACATTATTACCTGTCTTGCTTCTTTTCCCGCATATCTCACATACCCTTGCCATTTTGTTTTTCCTCCTGTTATTTATACAATTTTCAGTTCTCTAATATTATCCCATTCTAATCGTATAAATGCAAATTCCCTCACCTAATTTTTCATATAGTAAAACAGATCCATCTCTTTATGTTCACTATTCATATTTTTATTTTGAGGCCCATATTTCCCTATAAATTCGCCTTTTTTCTTTCTCTCTCTAAATGTTTTTACAGGGTGTTTATCACATTTGCTAATTCTTGATTCATATGAGTCCCTTTATTTTATCCCCCTCACCGCATATTCTTTTCCTATTTCCTTCCTTTTGTAAAAGAAGGTTAGAATGGATTTCCCTCTCCCCTCTTTCCTTTTATCCCCTCCCTATGAGGGGAGGGGATAAAGGGGAGGGTGAGAACTTTTCCTATACTCTACCACCCCCACCTATATCCTCCCCCCTCATATGGGGAGGAAGAGAGATTCCCTCGCCCCGTACAGCGGGGAGAGGGCCAGGGTGAGGGAGATTTCTCTTTTTATTCCTTCCTTTTGTAAAAGAAGGTTAGAATGGATTGCTTCTCCCTCCTTTAATAAAGGAGGGTGGGGGAGGATTTCATCTTTGCTTTCATTCTTGCTACTCTGTCCACTTCCTCCTACGGAATCCTCTCTACTTTCAATCAGTGTGGTTGAGTAAGTATTTACTACTTTTTTATATCTTGCCTTCTTTTTTTAATAAATCTATGACCCTATTAGCATATTCGTTTTCAGGGTCTATTGTCAAGACCTTTCTGAGATAAGAGAGTGCCTCAGGTATATTATTTAAAAACATAATATCTATTGAAGATATGGTACAGAGGACATCTATATCATAGGGATTAAACCACTCAGCCCACTTATAGTAATAGATTGCTTTTTTATAGTCCCCCTTTCTCATATAGAGTGTTCCTAAATTTGCATCTGTCTTTGCATAGTGCGGAAAGAGATGGTTGTTTATTTTTAAGTAAATCTCCTCTGCCTTATTAATATATCCTGACTCCCCATAGGCAAATGCCATTTTATACCACGCCTCATAGTTATATGGATTTATTGCACATACTATTAAATAGTTATCTATTGCTTCTTTCAAGTCCCCAGCATCCTTTGCCCATACGCCCCTTTTAAAATAGACCTCTGGCAGGACCCTATAAAAGGATGTGAACACACACATAACAAATGCAGCCATTGCTGTGATATACCATAAGTATCTTGACATACTGAAACGAAACTGTATTTTATCCCTGATATATCCCGCAGATATACCAAGAAGAAACCAGAAATACATTGCAGTGGAAGGGTTCCTCAGATTTGTTGAAAATATATTATCAACCAGAACAGACATAATACCCGCTATACATCCATTAAGAAGCATTATATCAAAACCCCTTTTCTCATTTTTATTTGTATAAGAAATATAGGCACTTATGATAACAACAAAAATCAGTCCTAAAAAAAGAAGGAGACCCACCAGTCCTGTCTCTACCCATATATGCAGATATTCATTGTGGACCTGTGTGGTCACAGGAGTTGATTCTATCTGTAAAAAATACTCCCTGAGCCGGTAATAGGGATAAAAGAAGGGGAAATTCCCCAGTCCCCATCCGATAATAGGCTTCACCTTTATCATTTTCAATGTTCCACCCCAGATATACCATCGTATATTTTTTATTAGCCAGTGATAAAACCGGGAGTAAAACAAGGCAGATGTTAGAAAGAGTATGATATAACCTGAATATCTTTTTAGAAAGTTGCCCTTGCAATTTAAAAAAATCAGGGTGGATATTCCAAAAACAGCCGCAAGGATTGCAGCCCTGGACTTTGTAGCGAGGATACTGAAAAAAAACAAAACAGCACAGACAAGAAAAATTAACTTTGCGGACCTTTTATCGTCCTTAATAAAGGAAAATGCGAGCGCAAGAGGAAGAAGCATCAATATATGTCCGGCAAAGAAGTTGGGATTTCCAAAGGTTGAAATCACATATCTTCCTGGTCCTATAAAATTACATAGAGCAACCACAGAGGCGATAAAACCGGCTGCAAACCAAAAATAAACATCTTGCTTTTCTAACCTTATATTCAGTGCAACAAGAAAGATTAAAAGATACAGAAGATAGTCCTCCAATGAACGTGCAGCAGCATATCCAAATGGAGCGATGAAAGAAGAAAACACAAGGTATATAAAAAAACACAACAGTATTATAAAAATCTTTGTCTCTATGGTAAATTCCTTTTTTTCTATTATAAAAAGGACTGAAAGTAGTATACAGAAAACATAGCCGGTGATATTCTTGATTAGAGTGTAGTCATAGGCGGGCTTAAAAAGTATAAGGGGTCCTAAAAATAGAAAGAAAAATAGTGCTACCACCTTATAGATTTTATAAATATCCACCTCTTTTATCCGTGTCTGTTTTTTCATAGCACCCCTTTTGTTAAAATGCATTGCGAAGAGCACCGGGTGAAAGCAGAATTATTGCTATATCAAGCCATATACTCCAGTTTTCAATATAATAAAGGTCGTACTGAAATCTTTCTTCTGGTTCAATATGCCCCCCCCTTAGTCCATGAACCTGTGCCCATCCTGTAAGTCCTGGTAATACCCTCAACCGCAGTTGAAAATAGTCATGGTTAATAAAAAATCTGTCTTCTGTTGATATGGGTCTTGGACCAACAAGAGACATATCACCGTTCAAAACATTAAATATCTGAGGTATCTCATCAATATTATACCGTCTTAAAAATCTCCCTACCCTGGTAATCCGTTCATCATCAGGACTTGTAAAGGGAATATCTCTATCCGATATGTTCCTCATTGTTCTGAACTTATATATCCTGAATACCCTTCCTTTATACCCGAGCCGTTCCTGCCTGAAAAATACAGCGCCTCTGGAATCTGCTATGATAACAAGTGAAATCAAAGGCAAAAAAATACAGAATATAATAAACAGTATACCTCCCGCAACTATATCTAACCACCTTTTTAATAGCCAATTTGTTATTATAGAACCATAAAACTCTAATAAAATCAAGTATTTTGGCAATTTTTTGCAGAAGTTGAGATATATAGGTAACACCTCCATACTTCTGGAAAAGATTTCAGATATAAGTAAAATAGACCCGAAAGAAGGAGGTGTATAAGAGATGGAATTTCTGTCTCAAAAACAGGGAGGCAATGTGTTACCTATATACCCAACTTGCACAAAATTGGTAATGTATAAAGTGGTGTGTTAAAATAAATATAAGCAGTATATGATATATTGAAACTAAACATTTTCCCAAAACACACAAGGAGGTGAAGATGAATAAAAAAAGAATTCTTGTAGTGGAAGATGAGGAAAATGAACGGCTTCTCTATAAAGAAGAACTTGAAAAAGAGGGCTTTACAGTTATATGCTGCCAGAATGGAAGTGAGGCACTGGACATGGTTGAAAAAGAAAGGTTTGACCTTGTCATCCTTGACATCCAGATGCCACATACAAATGGGATTGAAACATTAGGGAAGATTTTGACAAAGAAGAGGAATATTCCTATAATTATATATACTGCATATCCTCAGTACAAAGAACATTTTTTAACATGGGCTGCTGACGCCTATCTTATTAAAAGTGCTGACTTAGACGTACTAAAAGATAAGGTGCGTAGTATTTTAACTAACCAATGAACCTAAGGAATCTAACAACATTTATACTTGCCGGTGGTAAAGGAGAACGGCTCTACCCTCTTACAAGAGACAGAACAAAGCCGGCTGTTCCCTTTGGAGGGATATATAGAATTATTGATTTTCCTTTAAGCAATGCTATAAATTCCGAATTAAGGAAGATATATATTTTTACTCAATATAAGTCCCTTTCCCTGCACAGACATATAAGGGAGGGATGGAATATTTTTTCAAGGGAGCTAGGGGAATTTATTGATATTGTTCCGGCACAACAGAGAATCGGTGAAGAGTGGTACCAGGGAACTGCTGATTCTGTATTTCAAAATATAAATATCCTTGAAGAAGAAAAACCTGAATTGATACTTATCCTATCAGGAGACCAGGTCTATAAGATGGACTATAGAAGAATAGTGCAGAGTCATATTGAAAAAAAGGCAGACCTGACAATAAGTGTATTTGAGGTACCGGTGAAAGAAGCACACAGATTTGGTGTACTGAAACTTGATGAAGATAATAGGGTAATTGACTTTAAAGAAAAACCTTCAGAACCAATGCCTGACATTAAAAACCCTGATGTATCTATCGTTTCTATGGGAATATATGTATTTAATTTAGATGTTCTTATAAAAACTATAGTAGAGGATGCAAAAAGGGTAGAAAGCACCCATGACTTTGGAAGGGACATTATACCCTCAATGATAGGAAAATTCAGTATATATGCCTTCAGGTTCATAGATGAAAATAAGAAGGATACAAAATACTGGCGTGACATAGGAACAATAGATGCATACTGGGAAGCAAATATGGACCTTGTAAATATAGAGCCCTTATTAAATTTATATGACAGGGACTGGCTTATAAGAACATTTCAGGTTCAATATCCACCTGTGAAAACAGTATTCTCATGGGAAGATAGAAAGGCATCTGTTACTGACTCAATGATTTCAAGTGGATGTATCATAAGTGGTGGCAATGTAAAACACAGTGTCCTATCTCAGAATGTAAGAATAAATAGTTATGCTGATGTAACCGACAGTATACTTTTTGAAAATGTCAATGTGGGAAGATATGCAAAAATTCGGAGAACTATTATAGATAAAAATGTCATTGTCCCACCAAATACTAAGATTGGATATAATCTTGATGAAGATAGAAAGAGATTCTTCGTCTCTGATAACGGAATTGTTGTAATACCTAAAAATTATATATGGTGAGGTGATTATGTCAGAATTAAGAAAAGACCCTATTGTAGGAAGGTGGGTAGTAATAGCCACTGAAAGAAAATTCAGACCCTCTGATTTTTCTGTTTCTCCGGAGGTATCAACAGAGACATTCTGCCCTTTCTGTCCTGGTAATGAGGATAAGACACCACCTGAGATATTTGCTATAAGATCTGGAACACCTGCCAACTCACAAGGATGGGAAGTAAGGGTAGTGCCAAATAAATTTCCTGCTTTAAGAATAGAAGGAGACATTAACAGAAGGGGCGTAGGAATGTATGATATGATGAATGGTATAGGTGCACATGAGGTAATAATTGAGACCCCTATGCACAAAAATTCAGAAGGTGGCCTTGTGAACATAAAGGACTATTCTTTAACAGTAATGACAAATATCATTAATACATATCAGACAAGATGTATAGACCTGAAAAAGGATACCCGCTTCAGATATATACTTGTCTTCAAAAACTTCGGTAAGGAGGCAGGGGCATCTCTTTCGCATCCTCATTCTCAACTTATAGCAACCCCTGTTGTTCCAAAGAGGGTAAAGGAGGAACTTGCCGGTGCACGATGGTATTATGAATATAAAGAAAGGTGTGCCTGGTGTGACATAATAAATCAGGAGATTGATAGCGGAAAAAGAGTTGTAGAACAGAACGAGTCATTCATTGTCATAGCCCCCTTTGCTTCAAGATTTCCTTTTGAGTTATCCATACTCCCTTTAAGACACTCTCCTGATTTTGAATATATAACACCCGTAGAAAAAGAACTACTGGCAGAGATATCTATCAAGACATTTAAAAAGATATCAAAAGGACTCAACAGACCATCCTATAACTTTATGATACACACTGCTCCCTGCAGATATCCAAGACCGGGATACTGGCAAACGATAGAAAAGGACTACCACTGGCATATAGAGATAATACCACGTCTCGTAAAACAGGGTGGATTTGAGTGGGGAACTGGTTTTTATATTAACCCTACTTCACCCGAAGAGTCAGCGGACTTTCTTAAGTCCCTCAGTGTATAAGTAGCAAGTCAACAGACAGAAATATAAAATATAAAAAAGAGGCAATATATTAGCATCAGAAAGTTCTTATCTGTTTTTCCTTATATGAGAGATGCTATCCCTTACCCACAAGTTCCCCCTTTGTAAAGGGGGATAAAACAAAATAACATGGTTCTCAGTGAGAACCGGGTTATTGAAAGGTGAGGGGGGAGTCCCCTTCAATTCCTCCCCATATGAGGGGGGAGGATATAGGTTGGGGTGGTTAGAGGGGATTTTTAGGTTTAGTGTTTTGGATTTAGAGTTTAATATAAGAGTAGCGAGTAGAGAGTAGAAAGTAGCGAGAATAAATATCCTCACTTTTAAGTTTAGTGTTTTGGATTTAGAGTTTATTTATAGGTGGTGGTGGAGAGTATAAGAAAAGTTTTCACCCTCCCCTTTTTCCTCTCCCCTCATAGGGAGGGGAAAAAAGGAAAGAGAGGAGAAGAAATCCACCCCAACCCTCCTTTACAAAAGGAGGGAGTTTCTTAATAATTCCCCTCTTTGTAAAGAGGGGTGAGGGGAGATTTAGTTCCTCCCTATATGAGGGGCGAGGGATGAGGAAGAAAATTACTTTTTGAAGCTAATACATTACTTATAATATGATGCCTGAAACCCAAAAATTCTGGTTGTGTGCAGTCATTGCTGGATTAGGACCTACCGGAGCAAAAAAACTGTGTGAGGCATATGGGTCTATTGATAATATCTTCAAACTTTCTGTTAAGGAACTAACAGATGCAGGTATACACCTGAAAACTGCAGAAAATATCACTAACTGGGAAAAACTGCCATGGAAGGAAGAAATAAAATTCTGTGAAGAAAACAATATATCCATTATAAGTATAGAAGATGCCTCATATCCACGACTATTAAAAGAGATATATAACCCCCCTCTGATTTTATATGTAAAAGGACACCTCCCAGCAGATAGTGATATATGTATTGCTATTGTAGGCACACGCAATCCATCTGTATATGGAATGCGAATGACAGAAAAATTTGCAGAGCAACTTTCTCTTTATGGAATTACTGTGGTAAGCGGTATGGCAAAAGGAATAGATACATCAGCACATAAAGGAGCACTTAAAGCCGGTGGAAAAACAATAGCGGTGACAGGATGTGGATTTATGTACTGCTATCCCAAGGAAAACCTTTCCCTTTCAAAAGAGATAGTAAAGACAGGGGCAGTGATAACAGAATTTCCATCATTTATTACTCCTAAACCAGAGAATTTTCCTCAAAGAAACAGAATTGTATCAGGGATGTGCCGAGGAGTTCTTGTGGTTGAGGCAGGCCAGAAAAGTGGCGCCCTTATAACTGCGAATCTTGCGCTTGAACAGGGACGAGATGTCTTTGCACTACCAGGCAGAGCAGATGACCTAACATCCAGAGGAACAAACCACCTCATTAAAGAAGGTGCTATACTTGTGGAA
>JAQVEU010000031.1 GCA_028697565.1 Candidatus Ratteibacteria bacterium | reverse complement strand
CCGGAATCAGCGGGCTACCCAGACCAGATGGACCTAGTGAAGAGTATGATAATGCCCCTCCTTCAAATAACAACTGGAGGAACTGGAGAAATACATGGTATGCCTCCTATTCATTTGTCTTCGGACTTACAACGACCAATAGGTCATCAAGACCGGTGCCAATGATAAGCGATAGGGGAATTTATTATAAGGGAGACATAACGGGCTATTCTAATCTTTCCGGTTGCAACCCTCTAACAGGCAACCATAATGCAGGGATAAACACCCTATATCTTGATGGTTCTGTTCAGTGGGTGAACTTGTCGGATATTGATTTTTCAATAGACAAAGATGACGGGTCTCCTTATATGGGCAATGTAGCAGCAAGGCCGGCTGGGTATTCAGTGGATATCAATGATGATGATGAGAAAGATGCATGGGGAGAATAGCCCATATCACACCCTTTGAAAAGGGAGGGTGATGCCAAAATTCAAGAAATAAGGAGAAGATGAGAAAAAAGATAAGTGAAGAAAAGATATGCCTGTTGAAGGACTATTTTTTACAAAAAGATGAAGTAATAATGGCATTTATCTTTGGTTCCTTTGTAGATAATAGACAGACAGAAGAGTCGGATATTGATATAGCGGTATATCTAAAAGCAGTTGGAGAAGATGAAGAAATTAAAGAGAGAAAAAGGGACCCTATTGTCTTTGATATCTGGTCAGATATTGAAGAAATCATAGAGACAGAGGTGGACCTTGTTGTATTAAATTACGCATACCCTTCATTTATCTATGATGTTTTTAAAAAAGGTATCCCACTTGTTATAAAGAATAAAACACTTTATCGCTCCTTATATGAAATTGTAGAAAGAGAGACCCTTGACTTTATTCCTTTTATGGAAGATTACATAGATATAAAACTCCGTTCGTCTTCATTGTCCGAAGAAGATAAACCAAGGGTATTAAAAAGGACTGACTTTTTGATAAACTACTTATCAGAAAAGGGGAAGTTTTTAGATATTGACTTTAATACCTTTAAAAATAATATAGACCTCAAAAGAAATATTGAAAAGTGGGTAGAAGATATCGCTAACTGCACAATAGATATATCAAAAGTGATATTGGCATCAGAAAAAAAAGAGATGCCAAAAAGTTATAAAGAGTGTTTATTTAACATAGGCATTTTCTTTGGATTTAGTGAAGATGAGGCAAAAAAACTTTCTGAACTTGCCTATTTAAGAAATATACTGGCACATGAGTATCTTGATATTTTATATCAGGAGATTAAAAATTTTCTAATAACCATCTTACCAGTCATTGAAAAAATAGTTCCCCTTTTAAAAGATTATATAAAGCAACAGAATGGACAATAAGAACAAAGGAGCAAGAAAATGAAGAAAAAATATGCCTTCACGCTTATAGAGTTGCTTGTGGTAATGGTAATTATAGCGATACTTTCAGGACTTCTTATGCCTGCGATAAGAAGGGGTAGGGCGAAGGCACTGATAGACAAGGCAAAGGCAGAGATGTCTGGTATTGCAAGTGCCATGATGATGGAAAAATTAGATACTGGTGTTTATGTGAGATTATGTGATCTGGCAGACCCTACACTGGGTTATGATAATAGTTCTAATTCAAGCGACCCTCATACCTATTCTTATAGTGCTGCGTACTGCTCTGGTTGTAATGACTTTTTTGAACTTCCTGGTGCTTATCCTGAACATCAATTAGGACATTTTACACAAATATCTGATTGTACGGGGTATGAAAGTGAACTTACCTCTGGACATAACTGGGATGGGCCCTATCAGGTATTCCAGTCAAGGTCTACATACCAGCCAAACAATGGCTCTTGTCCTAATGTTTCAGGGGCATCTTATTGGGATTTAAGTGGTGTCCCTTATGGTACTCCATTAGACCCCTGGGGCAGGACATATCTTGTTGCCTATAATCCGGATTTGAGGGTAATGATTATTTACTCAGCAGGCCCTAACGGAAAGATGGAAACAGGAGCAGGAGCAGTAGATAAAGGTGATGCAAATGCAGATGGTTCAGAAGACAGCAGTGAAGATTGGGATGCCTCTGATGATATTCTCTACCAGTTCCGCTGAGGAAGAAGAGTGAGAGAGGCATTTATTCTTGGGCTTGTTCAGGGGATTGCGGAGTGGCTACCTATAAGCAGTTCTGGACATCTTGTTGTCTTCCAGCATCTCTTTGGTCTTAAAGGTGGCGTCTCTTTTGATATCTTTCTTCATCTTTCTTCTCTCCTTGTTATTATTATCTTCTTCCGCAGGGATATTGTTAAGGTTGGCAGGGCACTCTTCTTTTTTGATAGGAAGAGTTATGAATTTAATATTGGGCTATACATCATATACGGCTCTATTGTTACAGGTGTTATAGGTATCTTCCTAAGTTATTACATAGAGCGCTTTGCTATAATGAAGGTTATGCCTTTCACATTCCTTATTACCTCTGTCCTATTATTTCTTTCTACGAGGAAAAGTAGTGGAGAACTGGATACAAAAAAGGCACTTTTCATAGGGCTGATGCAGGGTCTGTCGCTTCTGCCTGGTGTCTCACGTTCTGGTGCGACAATCTCTGCTGCCAAAATTGCCGGAGTGAAGAATGAAGAGGCATTCAGGTTTTCTTTTCTTCTGGCAATACCTGCGATATTAGGTGCTGTGATATTGGAGGTAAAAGAATTTCAGGCAATCCCTGTGTCCTATCTTTTGACAGGACTTTTTACATCCTTTTTTGTGGGTATGATATCTTTGTATCTATTGAAAAATATTGTGGTTAAAGATAAGATATATCTGTTTGGTTTTTATACACTAACTGTGGCTATTGTCGTGGCTGTCTTATAATATACCTATAAACAGGAGGAAGACCAGTATGAAGATTGAGAGGGCACTATCATCGGAGTATAACAATATTCAGAGGTTTCTTGAGGATGTCTATGGACATTCTTTTAACTATTTCCCCTCTACCTATCCTTCACTATGGAAGAAAGAGAATACGGACTTCCGTAATATATTTGTTATAAGAGAAAAGGGGAAGATTGTTTCTCTTGTGAGGGTTTTTCCTCTCAAGACAGTTCAAAATGGTGTAGATATTGACCTTGCAGGTATAGGAGGTGTATCAACACTTTATTCTCACAGAGGTAAGGGATATATGGGAATTCTGCTGAAGTATGCCTTTAAAGAGATGGAAAGACAGAGGTTCCCACTTTCTATCTTAGGTGGAGACAGACACAGATATAACAACTTTGGATATGAAAATGGAGGAAAGGTTGTAACATTAAATATCCTTCCACGGGGATTGGAAAAATATGGTATAAATGCAATTCCGTCTTACAGATATGACAATACTGACAGAAAAATTCTCGGAAAGATAATGAGGTCCTATGAAGATATTAACTACAGAAGAAAACGGACACTGGATGACTTTGAAAATATCTACAAAAGATATGGTATAAATGTATATTATGCTGAAAGAGGGAAGAGATTTGCTTTTGTTGTGATTTCTGCCACAGAGGTCAGGGACGACCGAATGAAAAATGTTTTAGAGTTTGGCGGTAGTCCTGAACTGATTCCCTGTATACTTCAACATCTTATAGAAAAATTTGGTTTTGCAGGGTTTAGCATTGTTTTCCCTGAATTTCATGAGATTCCAGCGAATCTTATGTCACTTGCTTCTTCATGGAATATCGGGTCTCCAAGAATGATAAAAATTATCAATCTTAGACAGACAATGGAAATTTTTTCAAAGGGGAAGAACTTTTTATTTCCTGACAATGAGGAGATAACACTTACCATCAAAGGCAAAGAGTCCGTGGTAATAACAAAAAAAGGAGATGTGCTGAAAATAGTTAGTGGCAGAGGTAAAAATGAAATATCCCTGACAGAGACAGATATGGTCCGTTTTTTATTCGGAACCTCTTTATGGGTTCCTGATGGAATAGACATCAAAACTGTTCAGATATTAAAACAGTTTTTGCCGCTTAATATATATCTACCACCACTTGATATGATATAATAAAAAAGGAAAGGATAAGAGGTGGGAACAGGGGAGATATGACAAGCCGCGAAAGAATTATGGCTGTAGTACAGGGAATAATGCCGGATAGGGTCCCTGTCTCTCTATATAAGATAAACCCCTTTGAGAAAGATAGTTTCTGGGCTCAACACAAGAGTTTTGAAAATCTACTTTCCACAGCGAGGGAATATCAGGATACATTTCACCTCTGGCGGCCTAAAACAGGTTTTTTCTTTTCAGCACCCGGTAGTATTGACACTAAGGTAGAAGAGTTTGAAGATACCCCCCTTTCAAAGATAATCAGGATATCGGTAGCTACAAGACGAGGGCCTTTGGTACGTATTGCCAGGATATCAAAGACAAGTGCATATCAGTGGATTCAAAAGCCATGGATTGAAGACGAAAAAGATATTTTGAAGTTTCTTGATCTCCCTTATACTCCTTTTAGTCCTGACCTGTCTGACTTTTTTAAGGTCGGTAGTGAACTTGAAGAAAAAGGTGTATGTGTTATTGCCCTTCCTGACCCACTGGCTGTTATATATGAACTTTTCGCGCCTGGTGATATGCCCAAGTTTATTCTTTCAACTCCCAAACTTATATATAAATTACTTGAAAAGATGCAGGAGCGTCTTATAAATATCTACAGATTTATCTCAACCTCTGTTTCATATACTATTATACGGATAAGAGGAGCAGAATACGCAGTTCCACCATCTCTTCCACAGGAGTATTTCCACGATACAAAGAGATTTTTTGTTGAGCTTGCCTTTAAGTATGACAAAGAACTTATAGATATTTTAAAAAAGGGCAAGAAAAACTATATATGTTATCACTGGCATGGTGATATCGAAAAACTTATTCCTATGCTATTCAGTGTTGGAATAGATATCCTTGAACCAGTCATAAACACTGCCAATATACCTAACTATATATTAAAGATAAGAAGAATATCTGGAGATAATATAACTCTTATGGGTGGTCTTATGGAGGAAGAGTTAGAATTCAGAGAGACAGATGAGATTATTGATATGACAAAGGAAGCAATTATCCAGGGTGGCAGAAAAGGTAGGTTTGTTCTTATCCCTTCAGGTATTCCTGGGGCAAGTCCTATATCTCCGCAGATGGAAAAGAATTATATAGAGTTTCTTAAAACAGGTGTTGAGTTCGGAAGATATCCCCTTTCCTGAATCAAACTCAAAAGTAAGGATATTTATTCTCGCTACTTGCTACTTTCTACTTATATATATCAGAGTGGACTGTGATAGATTCTATCAACAAGTTCCATCGTTTTCACACTATCACCAAAGTGTGTTTGTGGAAGTTCCCTCTTCTTGATACATTCAATAAAGTGCCTGTTTTCATCATAAAATCCTGCCATCATAAACAACTGGTCACTGCCTGCAATCTCCTTTGCTTTTATAATCTCTCCATCATTTTGTCCATCTTTATAAATTACAGCAGTATCTTCAGGGTCTGCGAAGGCACATATGCCTTTTCCGTGCATCTCCACACTGTATATTCTCTTACCAGAGACCCAGTTTGCAGACAAAAAACCAGTGGAGTTATTCTCAAACTCTATCATTGCATGAAAGCAGTTATCATACTCTGCCTCAATACTTCTTATAACACTGACCACCTTTTTGACCTCTCCTGCCATCCATCTTAAAATGTCAACTGAATGTATGGCATCGCAAGTTAATATGTCAATGGCTCCATTATAATAAGGTGGCTGATTTATATAGTACTTGAAAAAGTTTGCCTGACAGTGAAGTACTCCACCTTTTTCATCTATTCTCTTTTTTGCTTCTACAAATACAGGGGCAAACCTTCTCTGGAAGCCGGTCATTGTCAATACTCCTTTTTTCTCTGCAAGATTTGCCAGCTGTCTTGTCTGCTCTTTTGTTATCCCAGGTGGCTTTTCTATGAAGATATGGAGTCCGAGTGAGAGACAATATACTGCTATATCATAGAGGTGGTGAGGTGGCATTATGATATACACTGCGTCTGGAGATATCTTTTCTATAAGGTCTTTATAGTCCACAAAAATTCTTTCAATACAATATTTTTCTGCTGTTTTCCGCCTCTTCTCCTCTACAAGGTCTGAAATTCCAACAATCTCCACTGACTCAATACTGGCAAGTGAAGGATAATGAACAGTGTTTGCCATACCTCCTGCGCCTATAACTGCCACCTTTACCTTATCCATTTTTATTCATCTCCCTTTTTATTATTCGCTCTATCTTTTTTATTGTGTTTTTCAGATTTTTATTGATAAGATGATAGTCATATTTTGACATAATAATCTTTCTTTCCTTCTTTGCTTCTTCTATCCGTCTTTTTATTTCCTCTTCGGTAAGTCCATCCCTTTTTCTTATCCTTCTCTCCTGCTCTTTTATTGAAGGTGGTAAGATACCGATGAGAACTGCGTCAGGAAATAGTTTTTTTATGCTCATCCCTCCCTGTGTATCTATTACAAGGAGGGCATCCTTTCCCTTTTTAATTGCCTCATTTATATCTTTTTTGGGAGTTCCATAATAGTTTCCATATACCATTGCCCACTCTGCAAATGCTCCCTGTTTAATCATCTCTTTAAATTTACGGGTTGTTATAAAATAATAGTCATAGCCGCTTTTCTCGCCGGGTCTCGGTTTTCTTGTAGTAAAGGTGGTAATTACCTCTATAGTTTTACCAATTTTTTCTTTTAACTTATTTACAATAGTTGTCTTTCCTGTTCCTGAAGGGGCTGATATGACAAAGATTTTTCTTTTATGACTGGACATTTGTAAGAGTTTATTCCTTATCTATTCCTAACATCTTTCTCCGTTTAGGATTGAAGGCGCCTTCTTCTTTAATACACCTTATTGCCCTTTCTGCTATACTTGTAAAATTGCCTGAAGCGAGCTGCTTTTCCCACTGTTGTAGTGCCTTATCAACCTGTCCATTAAGCTCATAGGCATGGGCAAGCACATTGTCCACATATGCAGGATGTGGAAACTTCGCGGCTTTTTCCAGATATTTTACAGCATTTGGATAGTCCTGCCCTTTGTGGTAATATGTCCAGCCAAGTTCAAAGAATACATCATATTTTTCAAAGTTATAGGAGGCACCCTTTTTAAGAAAGTTTATTCCCCTTTCATACCATAGTATCTGTTCGCGGGGAATCTCTATAAGTTTTTTAGCAATTTCTACTATCTCTTTGTTATTTTCATCGTTAATCTCTTCTAATTTCTTTTCATAGGCATCTAATTTTGCAAGTACCTCAGGCCTTTCCTTTTCTGTGAGTCCTTTAGTATAATAGCCAGTTAGTCCCTCTCTTATTGCCTTTGCTTCCTCTGCGATGTTAATAACAGGTAGTAGTCGTTTTTTCTCTATATCTGAAAGGTTTTCTTTAACTTTTTCCAGTTGCCTTTCAATATCATCCGCTCCAGCTGCCACATTGGAGAATATGTTATATGCCATATGCCATCCACCCACAGCCCAGACAGTAACATACTCGGGTTGCAACCAACTTACTGCGTCAAGGAGGGGTAACATTTTATAGTGCTGTCCTTTATGCCAGTATTCCTCAATATTCAGCCACAACAGGTCGGCTGCTATCCCTTTGAATCCACTTAGCACTAAATTTCCGGCCATCTGCCCTGGCATAAGAAGCATTCTACTTTCAAGGTTTTCCAGGGTTCTTCTGTAGTTAATGCTCACCTGTAGCAGTCCTAATGGTATATAGAGAAAGATGGCAATTAAAAGTAACAGACGGT
>JAQVEU010000030.1 GCA_028697565.1 Candidatus Ratteibacteria bacterium | reverse complement strand
TTATGAACCAGGGATTGAGGAGATTGTTAAGGAAACCATAAGAAACGGAAAACTAATACTTACTGACTCTGTTGCAGAACTTACGGAAAAAAGCGAGGTAATATTTATTGCTGTAGGAACACCCTCTACCTCTGATGGCAGTGCAGACCTTTCATATGTTGAAAATGTGACTATTGAGATTGCGAGGGCTCTTACTGAAATAAGAAAAAAGTCCACGGATAAAATTTACAGATTAATTGTTGAGAAAAGTACTGTGCCTGTCCTTACCGGAGAGTGGGTAAAACGAACATTGGAACTTATGTCTCCCACAGGGATTGAGTATGATGTAGCGGCTAATCCTGAATTTTTAAGAGAAGGTAGTGCAATAAAGGACTTTCTTGAACCAGACAGAATTGTCGTAGGAGTGGAGAACGAAAGGGCAAAAAAAATTTTTGAAGAGATATATGCCTCTTTGAAAGCACCTATTGTGTTTACTGATGTTAAAAGTGCAGAACTTATTAAACATGCCTCTAACTCTTTTCTTGCCCTAAAAATATCTTACATCAACGCCATATCACAGATATGTGAACGGGTTGGTGCTGATGTAGAAAAAGTAGCAGAAGGTATGGGTTATGACAAAAGAATAGGAAAGGACTTTCTTAAGGCAGGGGTTGGTTGGGGTGGCAGTTGCTTTCCCAAGGATGTTGCTGCTTTTATTAAACTTTCAGAAGAGATTGGTTATTCATTTGACCTGCTCAAAGATGTACAGAAGATAAATAGAGAACAGCGACTTATAGTAGTTAAGAAGGCAAAGGAGCTGTTATGGAATTTAAAAGGAAAAGAGATTGCAGTTTTGGGACTTGCTTTTAAGCCAGACACAGACGATATAAGAGAATCTCCTGCAATAGAGATAATCTCACTTTTCTTAAAAGAGGAGACTATTATTAGATGTTATGACCCAAAAGCAATGGGAAATATGAAAAAGATGTTCCCTGATATTACATACTGTTCCACGCCTTATGATTGTATAAAAGGCACTTCTCTTCTTGTTGTATTAACAGAGTGGGATGAATTCAAAACACTTGACTTTGCAAGAATAAAAACAATGATGAAGACACCTTATATTATTGACGGAAGGAACTTTCTTGACAGAGATAAACTAAAAGAGGAAGGATTTGTCTATAAAGGAATTGGTAGAAATTAAATGAGTAAAAGAAAAGTTCTTATTTCAGGTGGGGCTGGTTTCATAGGGAGTCATCTGTGTGATTATTATATCCAGCGGGAATGTAAGGTATGGTGTATTGATAATCTATGCACTGGTTCTACAGAAAACATACAACACCTTCTCAACCTACATAACTTTAAATTTATTCAACAGGATATTGTTTCTTTTAATATAGATACCTTTCAGGAAAAATTTGATATGGTATTCCATCTGGCAAGTCCTGCATCTCCTCCTGACTATTTTAGATTACCAGTAGAAACCCTTAAAACAAACTCTCTTGGGACTGAAAAAATGCTTGAGATTACCAGAAGATGTGGTGCAAAATTTCTCTTTTCATCCACCTCTGAGGTCTATGGAGACCCATTGATTTCACCACAGTCAGAGACATATTGGGGAAATGTTAATCCTGTGGGTCCACGTTCTGTATATGATGAGGGGAAAAGATACGGGGAATCATTAGTGATGGCATATCACAGAAAATATAATACAGATACACGTATTATACGGATATTTAATACCTATGGGGAAAGGATGCGGATTGAAGATGGAAGGGTAATTCCAAATTTTATATCGCAAATTCTGACAGGAAAGCCACTAACGGTCTATGGTGATGGGAAACAGACAAGAAGTTTTTGCTATATTGAAGATATAATAAGAGGTATAGTAAGTATGATAGACACAACATATCATCTCCCTGTGAATTTAGGCAGTACTTATGAATTTACAGTTATTCAACTGACAGAAATTATCCAGAAAATTACAGGTGTAAAAGCAACTATTGACTTTCTTCCTCCACTTGAAGATGACCCTAAACAGAGAAGACCTGACATCTCAAAAGCAAAAGAACTGTTAAACTGGGAACCATCTATATCCTTAGAAGATGGATTGAAAAGAACATTCCTCTTTTTCCGCTCCCGTATCGGAATTGGAAAGGGGGAAAAATGAAAAAGGTGCTTGTAACAGGAGGACTTGGTTTTATAGGAAGTCATCTTGTAGATGAACTTATAAGAAGAAGATATAAGGTTACGATATTTGATAATCTTGAACCACAGGTACATATCAACGGAATCCCTGATTACTATAATACCAATGCAAGATTTATAAGAGGAGATGTGCGAAAAAGGAATGAACTTAAAGAAGTTATAAAAGGAGTAGATATAGTAGTCCATTTTGCAGCAGCAGTAGGGGTCGGACAGTCACAGTATCAGATTGCAAAATATGTGGAAACAAACATACAGGGAACTGCCAACCTGCTTGATATACTTGTGAATGAAAAGCATAATGTTAAAAAACTACTTATTGCATCATCAATGAGCATCTATGGAGAAGGTCTTTACGAATGTAAAAAATGTGGAAAAGTAAAGCCACCACTTCGTGATTTTGAAAAGAGAGGTAATAAAAAGTCCATCTATAATTGGGAGCCAGAGTGCCCTTACTGTAAAAACACTCTTAAATCTGTTCCTACTCCTGAAGATACCCCCCTGGTTTCAAATTCCATATATGCCATAACAAAAAAAGAGCAGGAAGAGATGTCTCTATTGATAGGAAAGACATACGGAATCCCTGTTGTTGCCTTAAGGTTTTTTAATGTATATGGTCCAAGACAGTCCCTTTCAAATCCCTATACAGGGGTAGCAGCAATATTTTTAAGCAGAATAAAAAATAATAACCCACCTGTGATATATGAAAATGGACTGCAGTCAAGGGACTTTATCTGGGTAGGAGATGTTGTTAATGCCTGTATTCTTTCAATAGAAAAAGAAGAGGCAAACTATCAGGTATTTAATGTTGGTACCGGTACACCAGTAAGCATCCTGAAAGTAGCGGAGATACTGATAAAACTTATGAGAAAGGAAGGGCAAATACAGCCGGATGTCACATACAAATTCAGGAAGGGTGATGTAAGACACTGTTATGCAGATATTACAAAAATAAAAAAGATGCTTGGTTTTGAACCGGATATCTCATTTGAAGAAGGGATGAAAAAACTTATAAACTGGTCTAAAAAGGTAAAGGCAGTTGACAGATTTGACAGGGCATCTAATGAACTAAAAGAGAAGAAACTTGTATAATATGGACATATTACTAAGCATTATCATACCAGCAAGAGATGAGGAGAACAATATAGAAGAAACAATAAAAGGACTTATACCTCACATTAACCGTGAAAATACAGAAATTATTGTGGTTAATGACCATTCGGAAGATAACACTGTGCATATTGTAAAAGACATTCAAGGTCAATACCCTTTTATAGATATTGTGGATAATACAGGAGAACCCGGCTTTGCAAACACATTAAAAAGGGGCTTTGAAGTTGCAAGAGGAAAGTACGTCCTGCCTGTTATGGCAGACAGTTGCGATGACCCCACAACTATTCCTCTTATGCTAAAAAAGGCAGAAGAAGGGTATGATTTGGTTTGTGGTGCGAGATATATCAAAGGCGGAAAGAGGGTAGGGGGACCTCTAATTCAGGGGTTTTTCTCACGATTTGTCGGAATTACTCTCCATCTTTTTACAGGAATACCTACCAGAGATGTGGCAAATGCTTTTAAGATGTACAGGCGGGATGCCGTGCTTTCTATAGACCTAAAAGAAAAGGGGTTTGCTATATCAATGGAGGCATGTGTTAAGTTTTTTGTCAGTGGTTATAACATATGTGATGTTCCTACTGTCTGGTATGGAAGGAAAAAAGGGAAGTCCAAGTTCAAACTATCAAGGACACTGCCATATATGAAACTTTATCTATGGACAATATGGAAAAGATGGACATCTCAATAGTAATACCTGCATATAATGAGGAAAAACGGATTGGGACTACACTTAAAAAGGTTTATAACTACTTTAAAAATAGTGGTCTAAATTTTGAGATTATTGTGGTGGATGATGGAAGTAAAGACAGCACTGTAAATATTGTAAAAAACTTTTCTATTGATCATCCTGAAGTAAAATTAAGATGTCATCTTAAAAATAAAGGAAAGGGAGCAGCAGTAAAAACAGGTGTTTTGGCATCTGAGGGGGATATAGTCCTTTTTACTGATGCAGACCTTTCTACACCCATAGAGGAATTTGGAAAACTTAAAAGTGCTATAGATGGCGGCTATGATATTGCCATTGGTTCAAGAGGTGTAGTGGGAGCAGAGGTAAAAGTAAAGCAGAATATTATAAGGCAACTTATAGGAATGATAGGGTCTTATATAATAAGAACTATAGTTGTTAATAAATTTGCTGACACACAGTGTGGGTTTAAGATGTTTAAAAAAGATTGTGGAAGGAGATTATTTGAGGAACAGGAGATAAACGGATTTGCTTTTGATGTAGAAGTCCTATACAAGGCAATAAAAAAAGGATATAAAGTAAAGGAGATACCGATAGAGTGGTTAAATTCTTCTGAAAGCAAGGTGAGTGTCATAAAAGACCCTTTGAAGTTTTTCAAAGACCTGATAAGAATACGGATGGGACTCTAATAGATGGAGAATATAAAATTTTCTGTGATTGTTGCTGTTGCTCCTGAAAGAACCCCTGAGGTAATAAAATGGCTAAAAAATCAGGACTATCCTGAAGGTAAATATGAAATTATAGTAAAAAGGGGACCCAATACCTCACAAAACAGGAATGATGGAGTTAAGGAAGCAAAGGGGAAATATATTGCTTTTGTTGATGATGATGCTATAGTAGAAAGGAACTGGCTGAAAAAAGCAGAAGAGTTTTTTGAGGCACATCCTGACATAGATGTTGTTGGAGGACCCCAGTTAACACCACCGGATGATACTGCCTTTGGCTTTGCTTCGGGCATTGTTTTTGCCAGTATATTAGGAGGGGCTTCTATTCGTCATAGATATAAAAGATATAAACTTAATCTAAATTCAGATGAAAGAGAACTTACATCAGCAAATCTGTTTTGTAAAAGAAATGTCTTTGAAAAGGAAATGTTTGACCCTGCCTTCTGGCCAGGGGAAGACCCTGTATTTTTTAGTGAACTTATAGGCAAGGGTATAAAACTTGCATATTATCCAGAGTTATATATCTATCATAGAAGACGTAGTAGTCCAGCAGGACTTTTCAAACAGGTATTCTATTACGGATATGTCAGACCTAAAATAAAAAGCACCAAAAAAACAGGAGTGACTTCTTTCCTTTTTGGTATTCCTTCTTTATTTGTCATATACCTTGTTTTACTACCACTGCTTTTAGTGTGGAATAAAATTTTTCTTCTTCCTATCCTCATATATCTTTTTTTAATCTTTCTGTTTGCCTGTGTTATATCAGTTAAAGAGAAGAGAGGTGAATATCTATTACTCATTCCCGTTACCTTTTTTATCATACACATTGGCTATGGAACTGGTTTTTTATGCGGTAGTGTAAACAGACTGCTTTCAATGAAAAAGAATCGCAGGAGTAAAAATGTTAAAAAAACTTAATATAGGATGTGGCAAAGACATCAAAAAGGGTTGTGTTAATTTGGACTGCATTGAATATCCAGGAGTTGATGTAGTATGGGATTTAGACCAATATCCTTGGCCATTAGAAGACAATACCTTTTCGGAAATATATGCAAAACATATTGTTGAACATCTGAACGATTTTAAAAAAACTATGGAAGAAATAAAAAGAATCTCAGTCAACAGAGCAAGAATTTTTATAGTGGTCCCTCACTTTAGTTTTGTAGGGGCATACTGGGACCCAACACATAAAAGATTTTTCAGTTATTTCACATTTGACTATTTAAAAGAAGGAACGTATGGACTACCTATATTTAAAACAAAAAGAAAAAAATTAAATTTTACTGGAGAAAAATATACTTTCCTGAATTATGTTTTCAATCCGTTTATAAATTTATCTCCTGTATTGTATGAAAGATTCTTCTGCTGGATATTACCCTGTGCTGAAATTATTATTGAACTGGAGGTAGAGAAATAAAATGAAAAAGATAGGTAATTATTTTAAGAAGGAAGAAGATTGGATTGATAAAATAAAAAGAAGTAATTTTGTCAGAAAGGTTGAACTACATATAAGATTGATATTTCCTTACTATAGAAATAGAGAAAGAGATCTTCTTCTTCCAATCATAAAAGGAAAAGGGTTAGATATTGGATGTGGTTCTGAAAAAATTTCTTTCGATTGTATAGGAATAGATATCATTCCAAGAGGACAGAAAGGAAAGTTTGGTTCTCAAAAAGGAAAGATATCAGTAGCAGATTATAACATTTCCGGTGATGATTTAAGAATATTTAATAATGAGGAATTTGATTTTATTGTAGCAAAACATAATTTAGAACATTATCTCTTTCCTGAAAAGGTTCTTCAAGAGTGGAAGAGAGTAATAAAAAAGGGTGGCAAAATTGGTGTAGTAGTGCCTGATGATAAATATGTGAATTCTATAAAATTAGACCCCACACATAAGGTATGTTTTACTCTGGAAAGTTTAGAGAAGTTATTCAAAGATGCAGGATTTATAATCCTTGAAGCAGGGGTAGCAATAAAACATTGGAGTATTTATTTAATAGCAGAGAAACCTTAATAACATGGAAAAGCCATTGATAAGTTTCGTAACCCCGACAAAGGAAAAGGACTACAGGGTGATAGGACTTCTAAAAAGTATCAGGGACCAGAACTACCCACAGGATAAGATAGAGATTTTAATCATAGACGGAGGAAGTAAACCTGATATTCTTAATGCCTGTAAAGAATATGGAGTAAAAATATATCTTAATGAGAAGGTAGTTGCAGAAGGAGCAGGGATGGGAAAAGACCAGGGGATATGGAAAGCAAAAGGGAAATATATAGTGATTGCTGAAAGTGATATAGAACTTATAGGTAATAACTGGATAAATCATATGATAACTCCTCTGGAAGAAAATTCTTCTCTGTTTGCCTCTGTACCACGTCTTCATATTGATAAAAAAGATAATATAGTCAATAGATACCTTAGTTATGTAGGTGTAGACCCTTTTGCTATATACAGGTCACTGGATGCACAAATTGCACTCGGACTGGTTAAGATGGAGGATATGGGAGATTATTATAAGGTACATCTTAATCCCGAAGAGCCATACTGTATGGGGAGTAATGGGTTTTGCTTCAGAAAATCATTAATAGAAAAGGTTGGTGATTATGCACAGGATGTAGAGTTTATCGCACGGATAGCAAAACACAATATTTTGGAGTTTGCCATACCTAAAAATGCAGAGGTCTTTCACAAAAATGTTAAGGGATTTTTAGAATTTCTTAGAAAAAGGATAAGATGGATAAAACTTTATTCAAAGATATATATCAATGAAAAAAAGGAATTCAGATGGATAATAAAAAGGGACAGGTTTTTTATATATGTTGTAAAAAATCTGTTGATATTTCCGAACATACCTCTTGCTATTAAAAAGACATTGTATTACAGAGATATCTGCTGGCTTTTGCATCCTGTTATGCTTTTTACTGCTACATTTATCAATGTGCTCTTTGCCTTGCAGTCAAAAAATATACTTAATGAGGTTTTTGGAAAAAGATGAAAGACAGATATATCATTTTACTTCTTATTCTAATCTCAATAGGTGTGTCTATCAGTGGACTCCAGTGGGGACTACCATCCTCTAAACTGAATAGATTATACTTTACAAAAGTAGATAACCTTCAAAAAATTGTTGCTGAAATAGATAAGCCAGGTTCTCCACGTTCTCTTTACAATCCTATCCGCAGTTATCATCCTGACGAATATTTTATTATCAAGTGTCTACAAGAAATAAGTCCA
>JAQVEU010000029.1 GCA_028697565.1 Candidatus Ratteibacteria bacterium | reverse complement strand
GACATTTGCAAGGGATACAAGCAGGATAAAAAAAATTTATAAACTGATTGAATACAGGGAGAGTGCTGAGCCGGAATATCCGGATATACAGGTAGACACCTTTTCCTCTATATTTGATGAGATGTTTTCTATAAGGAAGGTGAAAAAGATAGGGATTGCCAGTTATCAGATATTTCCACTCCCTGTACATAATGGGCTGAAAAAAGCAGCACCTGATGCAGAACTTGTAAAGAGCGACGAGATTATAGTGGACCTCCGGATTATCAAAGGTCCTGTGGAACTGGAGATGTTAAGAGAAGCATTCAGGATATCAGAGGCAGCCCTTGTGGAAACACTTACATGTATGAAACCATCAATGACTGAACTTGAGGTTGTGGGAATTATAGAGGAGGCACTTTATTCAGAAGGTGCAGAGTATGAGGGGCATCCACAGTATGTCCTTGCAGGCAGGAATTCAAATCATGCAATTGGAAGGCCTGGCTATGCAAAATTGGGTAGGAAAAATCTAATCCAGTTAAATATAGGTGCAAGGGTTGCGGGTTATTCGTCAAGTGTTGGTAGACCTGTATGTATAGGTAAGATGCCATCTGATATGAGGAAACTTGTACAGGCAGGACTTGATATGCACCGCAAGACAATGGAGTGGATGAAGGCAGGAGTTAAGGCAAATGAGGTGGTAAAGAAATTCTTTGAGTATGGTGAAAAGTTAGGAGTAAGCAAGAATATACTTTATGGTCCCTGTCACGGGCTTGGTATGATGGAGGTAGAAAAGCCATGGATGGAACTCCATTCTGACTACTATCTTGAGGAGAATATGACGTTCCAGGTGGATACATTCCTATACTGTGATGAGTATGGACTTAGATGGGAAAACGGTGTGGTTGTGAAGAAGGATGGAGTGGAACCACTTTCTAAAAAACTCACAACGATAATAGAACTGTAAAAGGGGTACTATATGAGATACGAGATGATGTTTGCAGATGACCTGCGGGAGGCAATAAGAAAGAATATCCCTTTTGTTATTCCTGTGGGTGTTATTGAATACCACTCTGAACACTGTGTATTCGGTGTTGACACGCTTCTGATAATAAAGGCGCTGGAGATTATTGAAAAGGAGATGGATATTGTGATATGTCCTCCTTTTTATTACGGGGCAGCAAGTTATGCAGTGGAGCCACCTGAAAATAATGGTACAATACATATCCCCAGCAGGACGCTTTACATCTTTGCGAAGGATCTGTTCAGGGGGATGCTGCGGATAGGAATTAAGAATATACATATCTTTATCCACCACCAGAGTGAAAACTTTGTTGCAGGTATGCCCACAGACCTTGCCTTTAAACTTGCAGCAAGGGAAGTAATCTTTGAGTATCTTGAAAAGGAGAGTGGTGATGGCTGGTGGGGTAAAGAAGAGATGAAGGACTACTATTCAATGCATGAGAAGGGCTCCGACCCATTCAACTGGATAAAAGTCCATCCCTTTATGGATGAGGAGACACAGAAAAGGTTTCCCATAGACCATGCAGGCCAGCAGGAGACATCCCTTATGCTTGCCTTCTGCCCTGAAGGTGTGGATATGAAGAGGTTTACAGAAAAGAAGTGGTATAGTTCAGGTGCAAAGAAGGCATCTATTGACTATGGACGTGCTGCACAAGAGATGATATTGAAAAAGATGAAGGAACTACTAAAACAATGAAAGATGTATTTGATATAAAGATTATACGTTCACCATATGGTGATTTTTACGGCAGAGATATTGAGGACTCTGTAAAGAACCATCCTGACCACTACCTTGAAGAGATAGGCAGGGAAGGATTTGGTGCTGTCTGGCTTCACTGTATCTTAAGGGATATTGTTTCTTCTGATGTATTCCCTGAGTTTGGGAAAAAGGAGAACCAGCAGATACCTGCACTTAACAGGATGGTTGAGAAGGCAGGAAGGTATGGACTGAAGGTGTTTTTATACTTCTGTGAGCCGAGGGGCCTTCGTGAAGAAGACCCTTTCTGGAAGAATAACCCTGATGTGAAGGGACAGTCGGCGGAATTTCAGGGAACTCCTCCTTTTTCTGGCAGATACTATGCACTCTGTTCAAGCACACAGAAGGTAAAGGACTATCTTTATCAGAGCAGTTATAACCTTTTTAAAAAAGTTCCAGGACTTGGCGGTGTCTTTATGATAACTGCAAGTGAGTTTCATACCCACTGCTATTCACACTATCCAAAGTGGCGGCTAAAGTTTACAGACCCGCTTATGGATGAGTGGGCAGCGAAACCATTTGAGTGCAAGAGGTGTGATAAAAGAGAGCCGCATCAGGTGGTCTCCGAGGTCATTACACTTATCAATAAAGGAATAAAGGATGCATCCCCTGATGCAAGGGTAATTGCATGGAACTGGTCCTGGTATATCATTGAGCCAGACCCTCAGGAAAAACTCATTAGTTCACTGCCACAGGATGTTATACTGCAGGGTGATTTTGAAAGGGGCGGATATAAGAAGGTGCTGAACAAACAACTGGATATAGATGAGTACAGTTTGTCCTACACAGGTCCATCCCCGAGGTTCAAGAAACTTTTTTGTCTTGCCAAAGACCGTGGTATGAAGGTCACTGCCAAACTTCAAGTGGGCTCAACCCATGAACTTGTTACTGTTCCATATATCCCTGTACCTTATAAAATTGCTGAAAAACTTTATAGGATGAGAAAGATGGGGGTGGATGGGTTTCTGGGCTGCTGGATATTCGGAGGAGATATATCACCTATGAGTAAGGTTGCAGGGAAAATGTCTGGCAGGCACTCTCTTACCCCATCTAATGCAGTAAAAGAGGTTGCAATAGAAGAGTTTGGGAAGGAACAGGCAGGATATGTGATAAAGGCATGGAGATATTTCTCTGATGCATGGGAGAACTATCCCTTCAGCATCCCCTTTCTTTATTCATCTCCTGTGAACTATGCGACTGCATACCCTTTTACACTGAAGGATAAGGAGATGCGAGAGATACCATCCTGGTTGCCACTTCCAAGGGACAAAAATGGACACCTCATCTCCGGGGATACCCTGAATGGCTGGATACGACCATTTAGTTCAGCATTTGTTATAAGGGCGTTTAAGAAACTCCTTTCTGAATGGGGAAAGGGGATAGATGTACTGAAAGAAGGAAAGGAGTATCTTGAAGAGCCACGATATAAAAAAGAACTGGACTTAGCAGTCCATATATTCCTTCTTATCAGAAGCACCATCAATATTATTGAGTTTTATAGGTTGCTTAAGAGATATAACAGTGGGGACAAGGTTGTACAAAAAGAGTTGAAGAAACTTTTGAAAGATGAGGTTGTCATTGTTGAAAGTGACATGGAGATTATAAAAAGAAATTCGGACTTTGGCTATCACCCTGAGGCACATGAGTATTTCATAACAGAGAAAGACCTTACCTATAAGGCCGCCCTTCTTAAAAGGCAGATTAAAAAACTCTGACACACAATCTTATTGACAGGAAGGATAGAAAAGGGTACAATTGTGGAATATATATAATGACTGACTGGTCAGTCGTAAATAAAAAGAATGGGGAAAAAAGACAAGAAGGATTTGATATTGAAGGCATCCCTGAGGATTATAAGTGAGAAGGGATACTCTGCTACTACTATTGAGGAGATTACAGAAAAGGCAGGTGTCGGAAAAGGAACATTCTATCTTTACTTTGAGGATAAGACAGACCTGTTTTATTCTCTTATTAAAGAAGAGTTTGACAATTTGATACAAGAGACCATAAAAACCGTTGAAGAGATAGATGGCTTTTTTGAGAAGATAAGAAAAGGTATAGAAAAATATCTTTCCTATTATGAAAAAAATTATTTTCTTTTCAAAATTCTTCTTCAGGAAAAGCCATTTTTAAAAAGAAAGTCATTTGACCATTGCTGGACGGACTTTTTCTCAAGATGGAGTTTTATAAAGGAAATAATAGAAGAACAGATAAAGGCAGGTAAGATAAAGGATATGGACACGGATGATATAATATACTCACTTTTAGGTCTCCTGCATGTACATATACACAGATGGATTTTAGGTGGAAGAAGATATTCACTAACGGATAAGACAGATATGATATACCAGATTTTTATAAGTGGAATAAGGAGGGAATAAAATGAGATATCTTTTAATGATGCTGTTAATTTTTCCATTTTGTCTTTTTTCTGATAATTTCCTCACACTTTCAGATGCAATAAAACTTGCCATTGAGAACAATCTTGAGATAAAAATTTCAGAAGATAAAATAGAGCAGGCATATTATCAAAAAGAAGAGGCAAGGACATATTTCTTGCCAGGTGTTGTATCTTCTTTTAACTATACATATCTTGGAGATAATGAAGGTGTAAGCATTGGTGGTGCCTCTATGAAAATGACAGATGATAACCTCTATACTGCTACATTTTCATTACAGCAACCGCTATTTACTGGTGGAAAAATTAAAGAGACATACCAGATATCAAAAGAAAATCTTGAGAATGCCAGAATTCAGTATAATGTCCAGCTTCAGAACATAATTTTTAATGTAAAAAAGGGATATTTTTCTATATTGGAAGCAAAAAAATTTCTGACAACAAGTGAAAGATATAAGCAGATGCTTGAAAAACACATGGAAGATGCAAAACAGCTATTTGCCCAGGGGCTTATAACAAACCTTGACATTTTGAGAACAGAGGTCTCTGTAAAAAATGCAGAAACACAAATAATTGAGGCAGAAAATCTAATCAAGGTCGCAAAATCAAACTTTAACTTTCTTTTGAATAGTCCAGTAGACAATGAGTTTGAGGTTGAGGATATACTTGAAGCAAAAGGAGACAAAAGGGACTATGACTATTGGAAGACACTTGCACTGGAAAATAGGCCTGAAATTAAAAGTATGGAAAAACTTTTGTTAATCTATGACAAAAAAACAAGTGTAGAGAAAAGTAATTTCTATCCGCAGGTCTATCTCTTTAACAACTATAATATTGAAAAAGGGACACAGTCATCAAAAGATGACTGGGATACAAACTGGAATGTCGGGATTGCCCTTTCTCTTGATATATGGAACTGGGGACAAACAAGAGACAGGGTAAGGCAGGCGGAAAGTGAAAAGAAACA
Source organism: Candidatus Ratteibacteria bacterium (assembly GCA_028697565.1). Classification (GTDB taxonomy): domain Bacteria; phylum Ratteibacteria; class UBA8468; order B48-G9; family JAFGKM01; genus JAAYXZ01. Next base: position 2,899 of record JAQVEU010000029.1, on the reverse strand, counting down.
GATAGAAAAGCAACTTGAGATTGTAAAAAAGAGCATTGAACTTGAAGTTAAAAACTGTTATTTAACGCTTTTATCTAATGAAAAAAGCATTGAAGAGCGGATGAAACAGATGGAAACAGCAGAAGAAAATTTAAGAGTTGCCAATCTTTTATATAAGGAGGGAATGGCAACAACAACAGAGGTAATTGAAGCAGCAACCTCTTTAACAGAAGCAACAAATAGCTATGCCCAGTCATTGTATAATTATCAAATTTCGTTTGCTGCACTTGAAAAGGCAAGTGGAAAGGGAGTGGAAAAATGAAAAAGAAGATTATATTTTTATGTTTTATAATTCTTTTGGTTCTCGGGTTAGGTAATGCTATTGTAAGAAATATAATGAAAAGAAGGGGTAATGAGGTAAAGGAAGAGGAAGAGGTAGTTAAGATTCCTGTTAAAATCACACAGGTACAAAAAGGAGATGTCAGGGAAGTTGTTTCTACTTCTGGTGATATACAGCCATGGTCAAAGGTTACAGTTTTTTCAAAGGTTACAGGAGAAGTAGAAAAGATGTTTGTGGACAAAGGGCAGTATGTGAAAAAAGGGGGACAAATTGCCCAGGTTGACTACAAAAATAATGCGTTGACAGTAAAACAAATAGAAAACCAGTTGAAATCAGCAAGAATCAATTATGAAAATTTAAAGAAGGACTATGAACGAATGAAGGAACTTTTTAACCAGAAGGTTATATCTGAAAAGAAGTTAGATGATGCAAGAACTGCCTGCGAGTCGGCATATCATCAGGTTGAAAGTTTGGAGGCACAACTTGGACTTGCAAAAATAAAGTTGGAAGATACAAAAATTACTTCTCCTATCAGTGGTTTGGTGGCAGAAAGGTTTATTGATGAGGGAGAGATTATAACTGAGGCATCTATGTCAAAAAGTGCACCTCTTGTAACCATAGTAGAGATGGATACAGTAAAGATAGTTGTCCGTGTAGGAGAAAAAAAGATAAGTAAAGTGAAAAAGGGACAGCAGGTTGAGATAAAGGTGGATGCCTATCCTGAAAAACTGTTTATGGGTAAGGTCTATAACATTGCCCCTGTTACTGATACTGAAACAAGAACAACAGAGGTTGAGATTTCTGTTAATAATCCCAACTATCTTTTAAAGCCAGGGATGTTTGCAAGGGCAAATATCATTGTTACCTCTCATAAAAATGTTATCGTTATTCCTTTTGATGCTATTGTTGAAAGGGAAGGCAAAAAGTGTGTGTTTGTTGTGGAAGGGAACTACGTAAAAATGAGGGAAATTACCACAGGACTACAAGAAGCAGATAAAATAGAGGTTACATCTGGATTAACTGAAAATGAAAACATAGTTATTGAAGGACAGAATACTGTAAAGGATGGTATTGAGGTTATGGTAGTAGAGTAGAAAATGTAAAGTGTAAAATGCAAAATTTTTATAAAGAGAAGGTGGAAATGCAAAGAAATAGTGGGAATTCCAAAAAAGTCGATGGAGAGATGATTGAGTCGTTACTTCAAAAAACAACAGAAATAGGAAATATTCTTGGTTCGAGTATTCTTAAAAGGGTAAAAACTTTTTAAATTTAAGGGAGAGATGAAAGATGAGTATACCAGAGATAGGAGTTAAAAAGCCGGTTACCACTGCTATGATTTTTATAGGGATTCTTATACTTGGCACAGTTTCTTTGACCCGTTTGGGTCTGGACCTATTACCAGATATTGAAATTCCTTCAATTATGGTTCTTACGACCTATAAAGGGGCAGGCCCTGAAGAGGTTGAAGAAAGGATTACCCGTGTAGCAGAAGAGCAACTTGCAACTGTTGATAATCTTGATAAGATAGAGGGATTTTCTCAGGAGGGTATGTCTGGTATCACACTAAGATTTAATTGGGGAACTAATTTAGACAATGCAGTCAATGATGTAAGGGATAATCTTGACCGTGTTAAACCGTTAATTCCTGATGAGGCAGATGACCCTATAATTTTTAAATTAGATGTTAATATGATGCCTATATTGGTATATGGAGTAAGTGCTGAAGAGACATATCCACGACTTAAAAAACTCCTTGAAGACAATGTTTGTCTTCCATTAGAGAGTGTCACAGGTGTTGCAAGTGCAGTCGTAAGGGGTGGGCTTGAAAGGGCTATATTGGTTGAATTAGATGCTGAAAGGTTGAAGGCATATAACATCTCTATTAATCAGGTAGAAAATGCTATAGTATCGGCAAACCTATCTACACCAGGTGGCCATATAAAAGAGGGAAGGCTGGACTATATTGTCCGGGTGCCAGAAGAGATTAAGGTAAAACAAATAGAAGATGTTGCAATAGGTGTCTATAATGGGGTCCCGGTAAAAATTAAAGATATAGCAACTGTTAGAGATAGTTTTAAAGAAATAACACAGGAGACATTGGTTGATAGACGTCATGGGTTGGTTTTAATGATTCAAAAAGAGTCAGATGCAAATACAGTAAATACCTGTAGGGCTGTCTTTAAAAAACTTGAGACACTAAAAGAGACACTACCTTCTGATGTAAAATTCACTCTTGTAAGTGATTCATCTGACCAGATTGTAAAGTCAATAAATAACCTGAGAAATTCTCTTATCAGTGGTGGAATACTTGTTATACTCGTTATTTTTTTATTCTTGGGCAATATCCGTTCTTCGCTTATTATTGCAAGTGCTATACCTATCTCTCTAATTATTACGTTTGTCTTTTTATACATGGCTGGCTATACAATAAACATTGTTTCTCTATCTGCATTAGCAATTGCCATAGGGATGGTGGTAGATGCCTCAATTGTTGTTCATGAAAATATCCATCGGCACCTGGAAAATGGTGAAGAACTCAAGGGTGCCTGTATTGTTGGTGGTAATGAGGTAGCAGGTGCC
>JAQVEU010000028.1 GCA_028697565.1 Candidatus Ratteibacteria bacterium | reverse complement strand
CATCCTTAATAGACAAAACCTGCGATATAGCAAATTCATCAAGACCCATCAAAGATAAAGAAATACAGACAGCTGCAGAAAAAGGAGTAAAACCGAAAGCCAATGTGGTGGCACTGGACGGAATAGCCGTAATAGTCCATTCATCAAATTCTGTAAGTAATCTATCAGCAGACCAAGTAAAGGACATATACACAGGGAAAATAAATAACTGGTCTCAGATAGGGGGACAAAACCTGAAAATTGTGGTTGTATCAAGGGACAGTTCATCCGGCACATTTGAAGCATTTAATGAACTTGCTCTTAAAGGAACAAAGGTAAGACCCGATGCATTGATGCAGGCCTCCAATCAAGCAGTAGCAACCACAGTAGCACAAACACCGGGAGCAATTGGATATGTAGGACTGGCCTATATTACAGGTTCAGTTAGACCTGTTGCTGTGAATGGGGTGCTACCATCAAAGGAAACTGTATTATCAAGAAAATATAAATATGCAAGACCACTTTTTATGTATACGGATGGTGAACCCAGAGGCACAGTAAAGCAATTTATTGATTTTGTGTTAAGCAAAGAAGGTCAGAAACTTGTTGAAGAACTGGGATTCGTAGGGTTAAACTAAAAGATGCTTTGAAAATTTAGGACTGTATAATATAATTATAATATAAGTACTCTGCAATTACTCTGTTCACACCATCTAACATACTAACATATAATATAGGTGTGAACAGAGTAAAATGCAGAGGCAAAAATGAAAAAGAAGGTTCTCTTTGTATGTGAGTTTAACTCAGCAAGAAGTCAAATGGCAGAAACGTTTCTCAAAGCAATTGCAGAAGATAGATTTGAAGTAGAAAGTGCAGGTATTACTCCGGGGACACTTAATCCTCTTGCTGTTGAAGTAATGAAAGAAATCGGTATAGATATATCTAAAAATAAGACACAGGGGGTGTTTGACCTTTATAAGGCAGGAAAAAGATACCACTATATCATTACTGTATGTGATAAGGAAAACAGATGTCCTGTATTTCCTAATACCCTTCAAACACTTCACTGGAGTTTAGATGACCCTGCTGATTTTGAAGGCAGTTATGAAGAAAAATTAAAGAAAATGCGCCATCTCCGTGACAAGATAAAGCAAAAGATAGAAGAATGGGTAAAAATTATATAATAAAAGAATCAATTTACAGGTGGATATTTGGCTTACTTGCCTTTACTTCGCTGATATTTCTTCTTGGCATCACCATCACCCTCTTCAGTGAATCTCTCCCTTTGTTCAAACACTACCCACTAAAAAATTTTCTATCAGGAAGATACTGGTATCCCACATATGACCCACCTGAATTTGGTGCCCTACCACTTATCCTTGCCTCTCTCATGGTAACAGCAGGGGCAATGCTTGTATGTATACCCCTTGGCATAGGTAGTGCCTTATATCTTAATGAACTGGCAAGTCACAAACAAAGGGCTGTATTAAAACCACTTATAGAGATACTTGCAAGTATTCCCTCTATAGTATATGGATTCTTTGGAATGGTAATAGTTGCTCCTTTTATTCAGAAACTTTTTCATCTCCCGACAGGACTTACTGCACTTACAGGCAGTTTAATACTCGGCATTATGGGTACTCCCACGGTAGCCAGTTTAGCAGAAGATGCCATTAGTTTTGTCCCAAGAAGCTTTCGTGAAGCATCTCTGGCACTTGGAGCAAACAGATGGCAGACAATAGTCAAAGTGATTTTGCCTTCGGCAAGTTCTGGCATATTTACCGCTATTATCCTTGGTATAAGCAGGGCAATAGGCGAGACAATGACAGTATTAATGGTCACAGGCGGCTCAGCAATTATTCCTAAATCATTTTTTCAGCCTGTCAGACCTATAACATCAACTATTGCAGCAGAGATGGGAGAAACCGTTATGGGCAGTTTACATTATAATGCACTATTTGCACTTGGCTTATTATTGTTTTTAATCACCCTTATTTTTAATATACTTGCTGAATTTATAAGCAGCAGACATAGAATTAAATTAGGGGCAGGAAGATGAAATACAAAAAGACAGAGATATTAGAAAAAATAGGATTTTCAATAGTTACCCTGTGTATAATAGTAATGCTTTTATTTCTGGGACTAATTTTATATTTTATTACAGTAAGAGGTATTAAAGTTATATCATGGGAATTTCTTACACAACAACCTAGAAGCGGTATGACAGAAGGCGGAATTGCTCCTGCTATTGTGGGAACATTCTATCTTACTCTCGGTGCAATATTGTTTGCAGTTCCTATAGGAGTTGGATGTGCAATATATCTTAATGAATACACACCCAAAAATATTATATTAAATCTTTTAAGAATAAGCGTAAATAATCTTGCAGGGATACCTTCCATAATATTTGGATTATTCGGTCTTGCTGTATTCGTTAAACTTTTCAGATTCGGCGTATCCATACTTTCAGGTTCTCTCACACTTGGTATTCTTATACTTCCAAGTATCATCTCTGCATCACAGGAAACACTTATGGCAATACCAAATTCACTTAGGGAAGCATCGCTGGCACTTGGAGCAACAAAGTGGCAGACAATAAAAAAAATTGTTGTGCCAGCTGCATTACCAGGTATACTCACAGGTATTATATTAAGTACAGGAAGGGCAGCAGGAGAAACTGCTGCTATACTCTTTACTGCTGCTGCCTTTTATGTAAAAGGGTTCCCTGGGTCTATATTCTCAGAAGTTATGGCTTTACCATATCATATATACGGACTTATGACAGAAGGTATCTATCCTGATAAACAAATATCAATTGCTTATGGATGTGCATTAATTCTTATGTTTCTCGTACTTATAATATCCGCTATAGCCATATATTTCAGACAAAAACAAAGGAGAACTTACTATGGCTGATGTTCAGATAAAAATAGAAAATTTAAACTTTTTTTACGGTAAGTTTCACTGCCTCAAAAATATCAGTATGGATATTTATAAAAACTCCGTCACTGCCATTATAGGTCCATCTGGCTGTGGTAAGTCAACATTTATCCGCCTTTTTAACCGTATGAATGACCTTATACCAGGAACAAGAGCAGAAGGGGCAATATACCTTGACAATGAAAATATCCTTTCTTTAGAAACTGATGTTGTAGAACTGCGCAGGAAGGTAGGTATGGTATTCCAAAAACCCAATCCATTTCCCAAAAGTATCTTCAGAAATGTATCTTATGGGCTTGAAATACACAATATAAAAGAAAGGACATATATTGAAAACAGAGTAAAAGAGGCACTTCAGAAATCTGCCTTATGGGATGAGGTTAAAAACCGGCTTAATGACAGCGCACTTATGCTTTCAGGAGGACAACAGCAACGGCTATGTATTGCAAGATGTCTGGCAGTAGAACCTGAAGTTATACTTTTTGATGAACCCTGTGCAAGTTTAGATCCGATTTCTACGAAAAGGATAGAGGAACTTATCACTGAATTGAAAAAGAGTTATACTATTGTAATAGTAACACACAATATGCAACAGGCAGCGAGGGTCTCTGACTACACTGCATTTCTTTATTTAGGGGAACTTATAGAATATGGTCCGACTGACAGGATATTCACAGTCCCTTCTAACACGAGGACAGAAGAGTATCTTTCAGGTAAATTTGGATAATAACCTGTGAGGTGAAAAATGATAGAGCAAGAAATCCAGCGATTAAAAGAAAGTATAATAGCTTATGCCTCTTTTACAGCAAGGATGATAGAAGAAAGCACTGCAGGGCTCCTTGATAAAAACGAAGCAGTGCTGAATAGATTGATAGAGGAAGAAGAAATAAAAGCAAACCATACAGAGATAGAGATAGAGGAAATATGTATTGAGGTCATCGCAAGATATGAACCAAAAACCAAAAACCTCAGGACAGTCCTTATGATAATGAAGATAAACAATGACCTTGAAAGGATAGGCGACGAGGCAGTTAATATCGCACAGGCAGCACTCTTTCTTATTAAAAAACCTGAAGTAAAAAGACTTATAGATATACCGCGTATGGCGGAAATCAGTGTAAAAATGCTGAAAGATAGCATTCAGTCGTTTGTAACTGACAACTCTTCTTTTGCTCGGGAGATATGTGCCAAAGATGATATAGTGGATAACCTGCGCGATCAGATAATCAGGGAACTTATCACCTATATGATAACAGACCCTGCCACTATTGAAAGAGCGTTACAACTTATGAGAATAGCACGGTCTCTTGAAAGAGTGGCTGACCTCTCAACAAACTTCTGTGAGGATGTGGTATTTATGGTGGAAGGGAAGAATATCAAACACCATGCAGAGGAATAAATATTTATAGAGCCCTTGACATTTTTTTTAAAATCGGTATAATTAGATGAATTTTAGAGACAATGTCTCATAGTGCCTTAAATGGCTTAATAGGGAAGTGTCGTAAGACCACGCTCCCGGCGCTGTAGGGGTAAAAATCTCATAAGCCACTGTCTAATAGATGGGAAGGCGAGAGAGTAGGTGATAATACCCCAAGTCAGAAGACCTGCTATGAGGTATGGCAAGCCCCTTTCCTGCGGGATAACAGGTAAAGAGGTTTCCTGTGTTGGGTGAAGAAAATCAGGGTGCAACCCGCCATAATGTTGTGGCGGGTTTTTTATTTATACCAACGTCAAATTAGTATTATCCCAAAGGAGAAGTAGAGATGGGAAGGAGAAGAAGTTTTACAGGTGTTGTTGTTAAAAGAAGGGATGGATTCACTTTGATAGAGTTGCTGGTGGTGATAGCAATTATTGCTATCCTGGCAGCAATGCTTTTGCCTGCTCTATCACAAGCAAGGGAGAAGTCAAGGCAGGCCGTGTGTATGAGTAATCTGCGGCAGTTAACACTTGCGTTTATGATGTATGTCCAGGATAACAATGAATATTTTCCACCTACTTACTACCTCACCTCTACATCTGAAATTGCATGGGATTTTAAAACAGATACATGGTGGGCAACCTATGAAAAAGGAATTATTGGAAATTATTTAACAAAAGGGATATTTGAATGCCCAGGTGCAAAAAAAATAAGATCCTATGATAAACCATTCACTGGCTTTGCCTATAATGCCTCATACATAGGAGGAGGTTATTCTATCTGGACCGGACAAGCAGATCCACCAACAAAATTAAGTAGAATTAAAAATCCATCAGAAACAGTGCTTCTTGTAGACAGTGCTATATGGTCAACCTTTACAAATGAGATTATAGGAAATAATTATTTAAGGGCACCTGAAGACCCTTATTACTTTGGTCCGAATGTTCACTTCAGACACAATGGGTTTGCCAATGTTGCCTTTGTGGATGGAAGTGTAAGGGCAATAAATACAAAATATAATGTGAGTTCTAATGATGCCTCACTTGCTGACCTGTCTGGGGATGATGAGATGTATGATTTAGAGTAGGATAAGACAGAAGGAACTGGTCCTCTAAGAGAACCAGAAATCCACCCCAACCCTCCTTTATAAAAGGAGGGAGAAGCAATCCATCCTGACCTTCCTTTACAAAAGGAAGGGATTAAAAGAAAATTCCCCTCTTTGTAAAGAGGGGTTAGGGGAGATTTAGGTTCTCCCCCTGACAAGGGGGAGTTAGAGGGGGTTTGGTGAGGAGAGAGTCCCCTTCAATTCCTCCCCATATGAGGGGGGAGGATATAGGTGGGGGTGGAGAGAGGGGATTTTTAGGTTTAGTGTTTTGGATTTAGAGTTTATTTATAGGTGGGGGTGGAGAGTATAGCAAAATCCATCCTAACCTTCCTTTACAAAAGGAAGGGACAGGAAAAAAGAGGGGAGATTGAGGATGAAGGGGAGAAAGAGGAGACAAGGAGCGCAAATGATGAGAAAATATATACTGTTTTTAATACTTGCTACCACAACACTGCTAAACGCAGATGTATTAAAAATTGTCTCATTAGGTCCCTATGTCACAGAAAACCTCTGTCTGCTTGGTCTTGAACACCAGATTGTCGGGCTTACCATACACGACAGGGAAGAGATAAAAAAAGGAAAGGAGATTATAGGCACACTCCTTGAGCCAAGCATAGAAAAAATCGTCTCTCTAAAGCCAGATATAGTCATTGGGTCAAAAGAAGGCAACAGTGCTGAACATATACAAAAACTTAATAATCTTGGAATTAAGACCCTTACACTTGAGCAGTTATATACCTTTGATGATATCTGTAAAAATTTTACCACCCTTGCTAATGTATTAAATTGTAAAAAGAAGGCAGAAAATGTTCTAAAAGAGGTGGACACACGGCTGAAAAAAGTAGAAATACAGGTTGCACAACAGAAAAAACAGAAAAGGGTATTCTTTATACTCGGGTTTAAGCCACTCTTTACCACAGGTGGAAGTACATATATAAGTGAAGCCATCCAGTATTCAGGAGGCATAAATATATTTGGAGATATAAAGAAAAAATGGTTCTCCTGTAGTATAGAAGAGGTAGTAAAGAGAAACCCTGATGTTATAATATTTCTTACAATGGAAGAAGAACAGAAACTTCTGTGGGAAAAGTTAAAAGATACAAACGCAGTTAAAAGCAAGAGGATATACTCCATAGAACCCACAGTAATTGGAAGTCCTACCCCACTTAGTTTTGTAAAGACAGTTGAAGATATGTATAAAATGCTGTATCCTGACTGATGAGAAGATTACAGAAGTAGAGAGTAGCAAGAACCCCACACCCGTCTTGCTATTTCCCCTCACCCTGCCCCTCTCCCGCAAGGGGAGAGGGAATCCTTCTTCCTCCCCATATGAGGGGGGAGGATATAGGTGGGGGTGGTAAGAGGGGATTTTTAGGTTTAGTGTTTTGGATTTAGAGTTTAATATAAGAGTAGCGAGTAGAGAGTAGCAAGTAGCGAGAATAAATATCCTTACTTTTAGGTTTAGAGTTTTGGATTTAGAGTTTATTTATAGGTGGGGGTGGAGAGTATAGGAAAAGTTCTCACCCTCCCCTCATAGGGAGGGGGAAAAAAGGAAAGAGGGAGTAAAAGAAATGAAGGAACAATAATAAGGAAAGGGGAAAATATAGAGAACAAAATGAAAAATAAATATACTGCTGTTTTTTTCTTCCTTGTGTTTTCAGTTATTGCAGGGCTTTCGTTAGGAACAGAATTTTATACACCTCATAGACTCTTCTGTCTATCAGACATTGACAGAACAATAGTTCTTAATATACGGGCACCAAGGGTAATGGCTGCTTTTATAATCGGTGCAGGACTATCAATAACAGGAGCGGTCTTACAGGCACTACTGAAAAACCCTCTGGCAGAAAGTTACACATTAGGTATCTCAGGGGGCGCATCCTTAGGAATTGCCATAGGTGTCATTATCGGTAAAACAGCACTCACACCATATTTTGCCTTTTTAGGTGCTATGCTCTGTCTCTTCATTGTTTTGCTTTCTTCAATAAAAAAACACCTTTCCAATCCTACAGTTATACTACTCGGTGTTGCCCTGAACTTTCTTTTTTCCTCCTTTGTCCTTTTCATCATTGCAGTGGCGAGAAACCAGCAGTTTCAGGCAACAATGCTTCGTCTGATAGGAGATATATCCTACTTCCCATCCAACCTGCTCTATGGATGTCTTATCACCATAACACTTACATCCCTATTTCTCATCCTTTCTGGCAGGGTCTATGATGTTATAAGTATTGGAGATGAAAAAGCAATATCCATAGGGATTAACATTGAAAGAGAAAAAAGGACTTCACTTATACTTTGCTGTGTTATTACTGGATTGTGTGTATCTTTGGGTGGTATCATTGGATTTGTAGGACTGGTTATTCCACATATTACAAGGTTCTTTTTCGGACCTTCACACAAAAGGGCTCTTACCGTCAATTTCATTACAGGTGGGAGTTTTCTTATACTCGCAGATACTCTCGCAAGAATTATAATAAGACCATTAGAGATACCTGTAGGTGTTATTACAGGACTCATTGGTGGGTTATTCTTTTTATCAATACTTTTAAGGGGCAGATATATGTGGGGATAAATACTCCGTAAACTACCACCCTCCCCTCTCCCC
>JAQVEU010000027.1 GCA_028697565.1 Candidatus Ratteibacteria bacterium | reverse complement strand
TTTTAAGGACTGCGAAAAAAGAGGAAAGAATAATTCTCACAAGGGACAGAAAGTTAGCACTTTCAAATCCTGATGTTGTTGTATTAATTGAGAGTGAAGGAACATTGCCTCAGTTAAAAGAGATTATCAGCAAACTATCTCTTAAACCATCGGAGAAAGACCTTTTCAACAGGTGTTCTATATGTAATGCAGTTCTTGAAACAAAAGAAAAGGAAGAGGTGAAAACGTTTATTCCTGAATATGTTTATTCCACAAGAGATATATTTGCTCAGTGCCCTTTCTGTAAAAGAATATACTGGGAAGGGGACCACTGTAAGGATATCAGAAAAACCCTTGAAAAAATTATAAAATAAAGAGGAAAGATATAAAAATGGAAAATAATCTTGCAAAATTTCTACTCATTTTGGGCATAATCCTCATCACTGTATCAGTGCTTATAGAAAAGGGAATTAAAATACCTCTTGGCAGATTACCTGGAGATATAATAATACAAAAAGAAAACTTTACATTTTATTTTCCCCTTGCCACAGGTATTATTATAAGTTTTCTCCTGACACTAATTTTTTCTCTAATTAGGTGGAGGTGAATAATGATAGTAACAGTAGTAGAAATCTATGTAAAGAAGGAAAAGATAGAGGAATTTATAGAGGCAACATTGGAAAACCACAAAGGCAGTATTAAAGAAAAAGGCAACCTCAGATTTGATGTTCTTCAGTGTCTTGATGACCCATGCCATTTTACTTTATATGAGGCATATGAAAGTGAAGAGGCGACAAAAGCGCACAAAAACACACCACACTATCTCAAATGGCGGGAGACAGTTGAGAACTTTATGGCACAACCAAGAAAAGGGATACCACATAAGGTAATAGCCCCTCTTGATAAATCTCTCTGGTGATATATATTATATAAAGGCAGATATGCCAAAGTATACCCCGAATAGAATTATTGCCAAAGCACATACTACAAGAATTGTTCTATATATGTGCTGTGAGATAAACCTTTTGCTTTTTCCTATACTATAAGAGACAAAACTATACCATAAAAGGTCCGCAAGTATATGCCCTGTGAAAAAGAATAAAAGTCCTTTTATTCCAGAATCTCTAACAGAAAGAAGCAGTCCCAGTCCCAAAGTAAGCCACCATATAACCCAGTAGGGATTGGCAATACTAATTGTTATACCCTGAAAAAATAGCATAGCAGAAGAACCATAATCATCCGCTGATACATCTATAGAGACATTTGAGAGAGAATAAAGGATTCTGATACCGAAACAAAGAAGGATTAAGGCACCTGCTATAGATATTGTTTTTATAATAATAGGACTGTCTATTATATTTCCAAGTCCAAGTACTAAAACAGATACCATAATAATCTCTAAAAATGCGTGACCAGCTATAATAATTGGTCCTGCCTTCACTCCCTGTCTTAAACTCTTTGCTATAACCAGTGTCAATAAAGGACCTGGAGCCAGTGCCCCTGTAAGGGCAATTGTAAAAGATACTAAAAAAATAGAAATATAATTCGTATTCATCACTGTTTTTTCTGCTTTCCCATAAGTATTTACATTTTGTCTTATTGGCAATATATCTTATAATACTTGAATATGTTTTAAAAGTGCTTTACTATATAAACTCTACAAGGGAGGTAGATATGTCCAAAGTTCTCATTATTTATTACTCTTCCACAGGAAACACAAAAAAGATGGCACATCTCATAGAGACAGGAGTAAAAGAAGAGGAAGTGGATGTTGAGGTTAAGGATGTGGAAGGGGCAGGTATAGAAGATATGCTTGCAGCAGATGGAATTATTATTGGCTCGCCTACATACTATGGCACAATGGCAGCACCTGTAAAAGAATTTCTTGATAAAAGTGTTGCAATACACGGAAAATTAGATGGGAAAATAGGTGCTGCATTTTCTTCTTCCGCAAACATAGGCGGAGGAAATGAGACAACAATTACTGATATACTCAATGCCCTTTTAATCCACGGTATGGTTATACAGGGGGACCCTTTAGGTGGACACTATGGTGTTGTATCTATAGGAACACCTGACACCAGAGTTGAAAGAGAATGTAGACGGCTGGGACAACGGGTTGCAAAACTTGTGAAAAAACTATATCTCTGACAACATAAAACAGTTTTAATACAAAGGAGAGCATCACAATGGAAGAACAGATTATTTCAAAGGCAATTATTGAAACATATATAAAGGAACTTATTTCCTATCTTGATGTGGATGTTGCCATAGTAGGTGCAGGTCCTTCAGGACTGATATGTGCCTATTACCTTGCATCAGCAGGAAAAAAGGTTGCTATTTTTGAGCGACACCTTAAAATAGGTGGTGGGATGCCTGGCGGTGGTATGATGTTTAACAGAATAGTTGTTCAGGAAGAGGCAAGGGAGATAATGAAAGAGTTTGGAGTACGACTTAAAAAATACTCAGAAAAACTTTATACTGCTGATGCAATAGAAACCATATCTGCCTTTACCTTTAAAACAATAAAGGCAGGGGCAAAGATATTCAACCTTATCAGTGTGGAAGATGTTATTATCAGAGAAAAAATGATAACCGGTGTTGTTTTAAACTGGACTGCTGTGGATATTGCGCATCTACATGTTGACCCACTGGGAGTAAAAGCAAAGGCGGTTGTGGATGCCACAGGCCATGACAGCGAAGTATGCAGAATAGTAGAAAGGAAATTAGGAGAGGACTTTAAGGTAATAGGTGAAAAATCAATGTGGGCAGAAAAAGGTGAGTCAGCCCTTACTGAAAATACCAAAGAGGTATATCCTGGACTGTTTGTATGTGGTATGGCTGCCAATGCTGTCGCTGGTTCTCACAGGATGGGTGCTATATTTGGTGGAATGCTTCTCTCTGGTAAAAAGGCAGCATCTCTTATACTTGGCAAATTATAAATTATCTATTCTAATATACTAACATAAGTTTCACTTCAGGTATTCTTAGATATTCCATATAAGGAAGATTATGAAAAGGAAAACTTATTTATTATTTATTTTCTTATTTTTATTTACTGTAGACGTTTTTACTCAGGAAAAATTATCTTTAATTACAGAGAATAAAAAAGTAAAAAACATCCTACTTTTTATAGGTGACGGCATGGGATTATCTCAAATTGCAGCAACCCATATAAAAACATCAGGGGCAGAAGGGATTTTACATATGGAGTGTATGCCAATAACTGGTCTACTCTATAATTATTCTGCCACGTCTCTTATAACAGATTCTGCCGCTGCAGCTACAGCACTTGCAACTGGATATAGAACCGACAATGGTATTATTTCAATGTCTCCCGATGGTAAAGTTCTTTATACTATACTTGAAGCAGCAAGGGATAATAATTTTTCAACAGGTATTGTTGTTACCTGTTCTATCACCAATGCAACACCCGCTTGTTTTGCCTGTCATGTAATGAAAAGAAATAAAGATACAGAAATAGCAGAGCAGTATTTAAAAAGCAAGGCAAATGTATTACTTGGAGGGGGTAGACAGTACTTTCTTCCTAAATCTTCACCTGGCAGCAAAAGAGATGATGAAAGAGACCTGATATCAGAAGCAAAAAAAGCAGGGTATTCTTTTGTTAAAACAAAAGAAGAACTAATAAATATTAAAACAAATTACCTTTTAGGACTATTTGAAATGGATTTATTACCTATTAATCCAGAACCAACTTTAGCACAAATGACACAAAAAGCAATTGATATATTGAGTCAAAACGAAAAGGGGTTTTTCCTTATGGTAGAGGGCTCACAGATTGATATATGGGCACATGCTCATAACATTGACAATGTCATTCAACAAACAGTCCTTTTTGATGAAGCTGTAAAAGTCGGACTTGATTTTGCAATAAAAAACAAACAGACATTAGTTATTATTCTTGCTGACCACGAAACAGGAGGAATGGGTATATTGGGAGGTAATTTAAATGGTGAAAATATGCAGATTGAATGGTTGTCTTCCAGTCATACTGCTATCCCTGTTGTGTTATTTGCTTTTGGCCCAATGGCTGAGAAATTCACAGGTGTTAATCACCATACTTATATTCCTAAAACAATTGCAGAAATTCTCGG
Organism: Candidatus Ratteibacteria bacterium; assembly: GCA_028697565.1. GTDB lineage: Bacteria > Ratteibacteria > UBA8468 > B48-G9 > JAFGKM01 > JAAYXZ01. The sequence continues at coordinate 4,392 of JAQVEU010000027.1, read as the reverse complement.
TATAAAAAACTTCCCTCGTCCCTTGCGGGAGAAAATATGGATGAGGAGTGAAAAAGAATGATAAATCTACTTAATAAACTTCTGATTGAAACAATTTATTTATTTAATGAGATGAGTCCTTATCTGCTATTTGGTCTTTTAATTGCAGGGATATTGAAGGTTTTAATCCCAGAAGAGAAAATTTATCATCATCTTTCTCCTTCCAACTTTTCATCCATACTGAAGTCCACACTTTTTGGTGTTCCGCTTCCGCTTTGCTCCTGTAGTGTTATCCCTGTAGCGACACATCTGAAAAAAGAAGGAGCAAGTGATGCTGCAATAGTTTCTTTTTTAATAGTCGCCCCTACCATAGGTATTGATTCAATCATTGCTACATACTCTCTTCTTGGATGGATATTTGCTGTAATAAGACCTATCTGCACTACCTTTTCAGGACTTTTTGCTGGAACCATTGTAAACAGATTTGGCAGTGAAAATAAAAAAGAAAGTTATGAAAAAAATGATAAATATACCTGTAATATCTGTGAAAAAGAAGAAATACACTCACACTCTATTTATGAAAAAGTAAAACGTATCTTCAGATACGGATTTTTTGAACTGGTTGAAGACACAAGAAAATGGATTCTCATAGGTATAATTATTGGTGCAGTAATCTCTACCTTTATCCCCACCAGTATTGTTTCTAAATATCTTGGAAAATCACTATACTCTTATTCCTTAATGTTACTTATAGGAATTCCTCTTTATATATGTGCAGCCGGCTCTATACCCATCGCTGCATCCCTAATAGCAAAAGGTATATCGCCTGGGGCAGGTTTTGTATTCCTTTTTACAGGACCAGCAACAAGTTCAACAACACTGACATTTGTTTTCAAAAAACTTGGCAAAAGGAATTTTTTTATTTACCTTTTTTCCATAATCTTATGGGCAGTCGTTTTCGGACTAATCATTGACTATCTTGGTGTTTTTCAACCAGACGAAATAACGCATATACATCAGAATCAATTTTTACCCCCATTATTGAAATACATATCATCTTTTATACTTCTATTTTTGATATTAAGAACCTTTCATATCAAATCAAAAGGGCAGAAAGGGATATGAAAGAATTCAGTGTCCCTGATATAACTCACCTTCTGCAAGAAGTCACTCAGGAAACTTGTCAAGAAAAACCCTACCATATTCCGATTTAGCCATTTATTATTCATATGCAGTAGTCGTTATGCCCTGTCCCTTTTGCAACCGATATATGGTCAGTACCAGTACCTGAAACAGACCCCACAACTTGTCTTTATTGACTGATAAAAGATGTCAACCCATATTTTGTAAAAAAACATTGTTAACTGTATTTGGTACTGGCTTAGAGGAAGAGGTATTATACATCAGCCAGATGATATAAAAGATAACAACCATCCTTAAAACAATGAATTTCTTATATGCCTTGAAAAAGAACTGGTGAAAAATGTTTTTCCATTGCAGAATTCTTCCTTTCCTTGATAACTATTTCTCTTTCTCTCTGTGAAAAATCAGGTTTTTTTCCTGGTTAAATATTTTGTAATGCTTTTCTTTGACTTAGCATCCATATTCAAAAATAGAACTCCAGAGAAGAACATATTTTTTCTTGCAGTGCACTGTTTTATGGTAAAAGTGGAACTGAATTCAAGGGATTGATTATGAAACGGGAAGAATGTTTTTAGATGATAAAGAACATCTCTGTGAAGTAGAATCTCGGTTAGTAATCCGGCTCCGCAGAAGCAGAGGTTTATTATGAAACCTTTTATAGTATGATGTACCAATCTATGCTTCCACGATATCTCACATGGAAGGTTTGGAGTGTCTATCCTTGATTCCTTCCTGTTGTCAGCGGAGATAGGGCGTAGAGGGAGCATGATTATACGGTTAGGCGGATGGAAGTAAACTATCCCGGATACAAAGCAGGACTGGCCATCTACATCAAAAAAGAGCGTGCCGTGGTATTCTAACCCGGCGCTGCGGAATAATGATTGTGATTCCATAATGTAGATGATTTCTCCTGTTTCATAATTTATGTCGGTTATTTTTCCAACCAGAACATGATTTTCTATAACAAGATACTCGTTCTTTATGAGTGTTATCTCTCTGAAAAGGTTTCTATCCTCAATATTCATAGATAGTCCCTCAACTATGAGTTATACCCTAATTATTTTTTAATGTCAATCTATTCGGACAGATTTCATCAATCTTTTAAGTAAGTTGGTACTATTATAGGGTAAAGGTGCTGTGGTACCGTCAGTAGATCTGAATTTTTGCATAGGTTCATTTCAAGAGAGAGCAGGATTGGATTTGGAACCAAATTTCATTTTCACTCTGGCGATTTCTTCTGGGTTTTATTTATGGATATCAAAGGGCTTGCAAGAGATGGAATCCGTATGTCAGAATAAGTATCCTGTTTTATAGGGAGGTGCTTATTTACCCACAAATTACCACCCTTTCAGAGAGGATAAAAAAGATAGATAAGAAAAAAGTTGTGGCATTCTTTTTGTACCCTTTTTGGCACTCCGAAAATACTTAAAAATTATGTTTTTTCTTAATGTAAATAACCATCTAAAATTTTTCTACCCTGCCATCCAGTCTATTTTATTTTGTCTTTTGAAACTTTTATAAGAAGGAGATGATTATGAAATACACGGTCATACTTCATAAAGCCGAAGAGGGAGGATATTGGGTAGAAGTTCCTGCTTTGCCTAGATGCTATTCTCAAGGTGAAACAATAGAAGAAGCAATGGATAATATCAAAGAAGCAATTGAACTTCATTTAGAGGACTTAAAAGAAGAAAACAAAATTCCAGAAGATAATGACTTTGTAATTGGAAGAGTACAAATTCCTAATATTTAAATTGCCTATTTATAAAGTTCTTTTTCTCATCCTGTCTATTTTATTTTTTCTCTCTTCATACCCCATTTCGATATCCGAATCTATGTCTGAATGTCAGAAAATAGTTTTTATCTTTACTTTAGAATTGAGAAAAAATACGGAAGTTTATTTTATTCATCAATAAATATCTTCCAGCCCTTCCCATAAGGATTTGTAGGACTATCTGATTTATATGGACTACCTGCTCCATAGGGATTGTTTATGCTTTCAGAAGAGAATTTACTACCATATTTACCATAAGGATTTGAAATGCTTTCTGGGTCATATGGATTACTGCTTAATTTTCCTCTATAATTTCCTTTCTCATCATATAGTTTTGGTGTTTTTGTGGCATAAGGATTATTGACACTATTAGAACTATATGGATTACCATACTTACTATAAGGATTATTTATACTTTTAGAAGAATAAGGACTTCCATATTTTCCGTAAGGATTGCTTGTTGAATTAGAGTTATAAGGATTTATGCTTAAATTCCCTAAATACTTTTTGTTGTCTTCTGCCCAACTGCTGATAGTTAAAAATGATAAGGTTAATAAAGTCAGAATTATTAGACCTTTTTTCATTTTTTACCTTTCTTTCAGTTTTTTTATACTATCTGCCTCTATCTCATTATAAAACCTATATTTGCCTACATACTTAATCTTCTGAAATGTTCCAATAACCTCTACTTTATCGTCGTTGTTAATCTCTGGATGTCCCCAGATAAAAACCTTGAGTGCATTATAGTCATCATCTATCAGGGAAAAGGTGGTATAAGGATTGCCTTTTTTGGATATTGTTGGCTTAAAATTTATTACTTCTCCCACTACTATAACCTCTTTCTGGTTATAGGTATCAGGGTTATTTAATATCTCTTTTATTGTTGCCTTCTGTGGAGCAGATGAAAGGATAGAAGGGATAACCAAAGAAATGGTTATCAGGTATAAAATGGACTTTATAAATTTACTGCTTTTCTTTATCTTTCCATTTTCCATTTTCAATAATAGGTTTATATCTTTTTTTGCCTTTTGTCAATTTCTTGTACAAGTTGGGTATATAGGTAACACTTTACCTCCCTGTTTTTGAGATAGAAATTCCATAGGAGATAAATAGCCCAATGACTGGTGTGGACGGTTAGGAATTATACTCTATCAACCATTCGGTTAAAGATGGATTAAAAATATCTAGATTATCTATATAATTACCCATTGTAAAAACTCTTATACCACTTGTAAAATGTCTTCCTGCTTATCCCATAGTACCTGCATACCTTACTTACATTCCCCCACTTCTCATACTCCTCTATCCGATATACTATTCCCGGTACCTTCCTCCTCTCTTCTTGCAATTTCTGACTTCGCTCTATTCTTTATTTACTAATCACTGGTCACTATTCACTAACCACTGCCTTTACAACTGGGAGAGGGAGTCGGCGCCCTCGCCTCCCACTACGGCTTGGGTCGGCCATTCGCTGAAATTGCTCTTAACCATCGCAA
>JAQVEU010000026.1 GCA_028697565.1 Candidatus Ratteibacteria bacterium | reverse complement strand
GAGAGGATATTGGCATCTATGGTGGAGGCTATGGAGTTACAGCAGGTCTCTGGAAGAGGTAAGGTGATGAACGTGTGCTGGATACCCCTATATCAGAAAATGCTATTGTTGGTGTTGGACTTGGGGCAGCACTTACAGGTATGAGGCCTGTTGCTGAGATTATGTATATTGATTTTATAGGGCTCTGTATGGAGCAGCTCAATAATCAGGTTGCCAAGATAAGATATATGTTTGGTGGCAAGTGTACAGTCCCTCTTACAATAAGGACAGAAGGTGGGGCAGGTAGAACACTTGGTGCACATCATTCACAGAGTTTAGAGGCATGGCTTGTTCATATCCCTGGTATAAAGGTTGTTATGCCCTCCACTCCCTATGATGCAAAGGGGTTGTTAAAGACATCCATAAGAGACAATAACCCTGTTGTGTTTATTGAGCATAAGATGATTTATAATACAAAGGGACCTGTCCCTGAAGAAGAGTATACTATTCCTATAGGTGTGGCGGATATAAAAAAGGAAGGTAGTGATGTCTCTATTATTACCTATTCACGAATGACTCTTTTCTGTCTTGAGGCAGCGAAAATCCTTGAAAAAGAAGGAATATCTGTGGAAGTTCTGGACCTAAGAACACTTCTTCCGATGGATATAGAAGCAATTGTAAAGACAGTACAGAAGACAAATCGTGTTATAATAGTAGAGGAGGATTGTAAAACAGGAGGAACAGGGGCTGAGATAACAGCACAGATTATGGAAAATGCCTTTGACTATCTTGATGCACCTGTTGTAAGGTTAGCGGGTGCAGATGTTCCTATGCCCAAAAGCCCTGTGCTTGAAAAGTTGGCAATACCTGATGTTGAAAGGATATGTAAGGCGGTTAGAGAGATAATAGCGAGGTAAAAGATGTTGAAAGAGATTATAATGCCAAAGTTAGGGGAAACAATGGAGGAGGGTTATCTTGTTTCCTGGAAGAAAAATGAAGGAGAAAAAGTTGAAAAGGGGGATGTCTTATTTGAGGTAATGAGTGATAAGACAAACTTTGAGGTTGAGGCACTGGATAGCGGATATTTGAGAAAGAAACTTTATGAACCATCTGATGCTCCTATACCGGTAACAACTGTTATCGGATATATCTCTGACTCTCCTGACGAACCTATAGATGTGGGAAAAAAGGTTGAGAGCAAATCTGTGGTGGAGAAGTCTCCTGAGCAGGTGCCTGTTTCAGGAGTAATCAAAGAAAAGGAAGAGCAGGAGATGTCAGAAAGAATAAAGGCAAGTCCTGTTGCAAGAAAACTTGCAGAGGATGCAGGTATAGACATCTCTTTGATAACAGGTACAGGGCCAGATGGACGAATTGAGAAAAAGGATGTCCTTGAATATCTTTCAAAGAAAGGGCCAGTACCTTCCGGAGAGTATGTTGTAAAGGAATGGACCCCTTTGAGAAGGATAATCGCAAGAAGGTTGAGTGAAAGCAAGAGAGAGATACCGCACTTCTATCTTGAAGGAAAGTTTCTTGTGGATGAGATTGTAAAAATCAAAGATGCCAAAAAAGGTGAGGGGGTTGACCTTACCTATACGGACTTTCTGATATTTTTTGGGGCACGGGCTATAAAGGAGTATCCACTAATAGATGCATCTCTAACAAAGGACGAGGTCAGGGTATATTCCTCTGTGGATATAGGACTTGCTGTGTCAATTGAAGATGGTCTTCTTGTACCTGTGTTAAGAAACTGTGAGAGTAAAAGCATATATCAGATATCAAAGGAGAGGCGACAGATTATTGAAAGGGCGCGGTTGAATAAACTTACAGAAGAGGAGTTGAGTAATGCGAGGTTTATAATATCCAATTTAGGAATGTTCGGAGTTGAGAACTTTCAGCCGATAATAAGTCCACCAGGGGTAGCGATTATGGGTGTGGGAAAAATTGGAAAAGAGGTTGTTGCAGTAGATAATAGCCCTGTAATACTTCCAGTTATGAATGTATCTTTTTCATTTGACCACCGTGTTATTGATGGAACCTATGCAGGGATGTTTTATAAAAGGTTTAAGGAACTGATAGAACATCCGGTACTGGATTAAGGCAATGCTTGAAAGGATAAAAGAAGATGTAAAAACGGTATTTGAAAGAGACCCAGCAGCAAGGAATATCTTTGAGGTATTGACTTCATATCCTGGTGTACATGCCCTTATCTTACATAGAACTTCACACTTTTTATGGAAAAAGAATGAAAGAAGTATTGCACGTTTCATATCACATATAAGCCGATTTCTCACAGGTATTGAAATACATCCAGGTGCTGTGATAGGTAGGAGGTTTTTTATAGACCACGGTATGGGCGTGGTAATCGGAGAGACAGCAGAGATAGGGGATGATGTCCTTCTTTATCAAGGGGTAGTTTTGGGAGGAACATCCACTGAAAAGAAAAAAAGGCATCCTACAATTGGCAATAATGTTGTTATAGGAGCAGGTGCTATTGTTCTCGGGGCGATAAAGATAGGAGATAATTCCAGGATAGGTGCCGGCTCAGTTGTAATAAAAGATGTTCCTCCCTGCTCCACGGTTGTTGGAGTGCCAGGAAGGATTGTTGGAGAACATAAGGTAGAGAGGATAGACCTTGACCATGCAAATCTTCCTGACCCTGTTGCAGAGGCATTAAGGGTAATAATAAAAGAGCAGGACAAACTTGAAGAAAGAATAAGGGCAATAGAAAATATGGAAGGTTTGATGTGCAAGATAGATGAGTATTTTGAGAAGAAGAAAAAAGAAATAGAAAAACAATTTCCCATTGATTCAGAAACAGGGAGGGAATAATGATGCGTATAGGATATTATCTATACATAGTTGCTATATTGTTTATATGTGCCTGTTGGTATTCTGAAGGAACAACGCAGTATCACTATGTAAAAAAAGGTGAAACACTCTCTTCCATTGCGAGAAGATATAATACAACGGTAGATGAGATTAAAAAGTTAAATAACCTGAAATCCTCAGATATACAGGTAAAACAGAAACTTGTAGTCAAAAAGACAGAAGAAGTTAAAACTGCAAAGGCAAGTGATACAGGTGGAAACTATAACATTGTATATTATACGGTAAAAAAGGGAGATACCCTTGAAGAGATAAGTAAAAAGTATGGTGTTTCTATTGCCAGTATTAAACAGACAAACAACATAAAAGGTAGTTTAATAAAGGTTGGACAGACACTGAAGATTAACTTACCATACAAGCCACCTGCTGTTCCAGAGGTTACAACACCACAGCCCATTGTGGGTACATCTACTGAGAAGATATACTACAAGGTAAAAAAGGGAGATACCCTGGAGTCCATTGCACAACAGTATGGTATTACACCGGAGCAGTTGAAAGAATGTAATCTTATATCAGATGACAACATTAAAGAGGGAATTACCATAGTAATTCCCTCACTCCCTTCTGTTGAAGAAACTACTTCTTTGGGAGAGCAGAATAATACAGATACAGAGATTGTAAAAGAGGTAAAGACACTCAGGGACATAATACTCAAAGAGTCATTTAACTTTCTTAATATGCCTTACAGATTGGGCGGCACAGGTAAGTCATCCATTGATTGTTCCACGTTGGTAAGACGGGTATACGAAAAGGTCGGGATAAAACTACCCAATACCTCTTCTCAGCAGTTCAAAGAGGGAAAACCAGTTAAGAAAGAAGAGATAGAAGAGGGTGACCTTGTGTTCTTTTACAGGAGAGGTTCTGGAGGTTCTATTGGCCATGTAGGTATATATATAGGAGACAACCTTTTTATACATGCCAGTTCAAATGAGAAAAAGGTTACCATTGCCTCTCTTGAAAATTCATATTTCAGAAGAAATTTTGCAGGTGCAAGACGTTTGCTTCCTTCAAAATCCTTATTTGTAAAAGGAGAAGAAGATGTTGTCAGTAAATAGTGGATGCAGATGGATGGAGTGTATATGGAATGGTATAACCACAATAATAATGGAAAATGACCTTATCCGTTTGGAAATTCTTGCTGATAAAGGAACGGATATAGTTGAATTTCTTTATAAACCACAGGATATTGACTTTATGTGGAGAAGTCCAATGCCCATATATAAACCTTATATGTTTATAACAACAGCAGAAGGCAGGTTAGGTAATTTTCTGGACTGGTATCCTGGTGGATGGCAGGAGATATTTCCTAATGGTGGAGGTAGATGTGAGTATAAAGGGGCTATTTTAGGACTGCATGGTGAGGTTGCACTAATTCCGTGGAAGTTCAATATATGTGAAGATACAAAAGAAAAACTATCCATAAAATTTTTTACTAACACATACAGAACGTCGTTTTTTATAGAGAAGACAATAACTATTGAAAGAGGTAGCCCATACATAGTTATTGATGAAAAGGTGAAAAATACAGGTGGTGAAGATATGGATTTTATATGGGGACACCACCCTGCCCTGGGAGCACCATTTTTATCGTCAGATTGCGTTATTAAAATCAAAAAGGCGAAGGTATTTGTAGGACAGGGTGATGGTATGTCTTTTACAAATCTCAAACAGGGGGAAGGTAACTGGCCACTGGTTGAGGGTATAAATGGAGAAGATGTTGATATAAGTATCTGTCCTGGAGAAAAGGATAATGTGTCTGAAGTAATGTTCCTGTCTGAACTTGTAGAGGGTAAGTATGAAATCTACAATAATAAGTTGAAGATTGGTTTTCAACTTGAATTTCCACTCGACATTTTCAGATATCTATGGTTTTGGAGAATAGCCGGAGGTAGTTTTGAGTATCCATGGTATGGAAGAAACTACAATATTGCACTTGAGCCGTTTTCATCCTTACCTAATCTTGCAGAGGCAGTAAAAAGAGGAGATAGTTTAAAACTTCATCCAGGAGAATCTCTTTCTGCGCGGGTTAAGGCAGGTGTAATTAAAGATTAGTCCCCCCTGAGTAATAAAAATAGCAAGTACAATTAGAAAATTAGAAGAAGAATCTTAAAATCTGCCAGTCATCAAATCTTCTAATTATTATGACTTAACAAAATGGAAGAATATGAACTTGTTATAGGGCTTGAGGTACATGTGGAACTTCTTACGGAGTCAAAGATGTTCTGTGGATGTTCCACAAGGTTTGGTGCTTCACCTAATTCTCAGACCTGCCCTGTATGCGCAGGGTTTCCCGGGACACTTCCTGTGATAAATAAGAAAGCAGTTGAACTCGCACTGAAAGCAGCAATAGCCCTCAACTGTAAAATTTCTTCATATTCTCGTTTTGCCAGAAAGCACTATTTCTATCCTGACCTTCCTAAAAACTACCAGATTTCTCAGTATGAAGAGCCGCTGGCTACAGAAGGAGGTATCCTTGTAGATAGCAGAAATATCAGAATTAAGAGGCTCCACCTTGAGGAAGATGCAGGGAAACTTATACATCCAGAAGATGGCAATTTTTCTCTGGTTGACCTGAACAGAAGTAGTGTTCCCCTTATTGAAATAGTTACTGAGCCGGATATCAAAAGTCCTTCAGAAGCAGAGAAGTTTCTTACTAATCTTAAAAGAGTTCTTGAATATCTTGAAGTAAGTGATTGTAATATGGAGGAAGGGTCTTTAAGATGTGATGCGAATATCTCTGTCAGAAGGTATGGAGATAAAGGGTTTGGGGTAAAGGAAGAGATTAAAAATATGAACTCATTCAGGGCAGTAAGGAAGGCACTTGAATATGAAGGTAGAAGGCAGATAGATTGCTTAAAAAGAGGGGAGATGTTAAGACAGGGTACCCGTTTATGGAATGATACACTCCAGATTACAGAGGAGATGAGAAAGAAAGAGGAGGCGCAGGACTATAGATATTTTCCTGAGCCAGACCTTCCACCTCTTGTTTTTGATAACAGAATGATTAAAGAGATATCCTCGCAGGTAGGGGAGCTACCTCTTCAAAGGAAAGAAAGGTTTATAAAGGGCTATCTACTTTCTGAATATGATGCTGATGTTTTGACATCTAAAAAGGATATTGCTGATTATTTTGAAAGATGTGTAGAAAAGGCAGGAAGACCGAAGATAGTTGCAAACTGGATTATGGGGGACCTTACTGCCCTGTTGAAATCAACAAAGACAGATATCAGAAATTCACCTGTTACACCTGAATATCTTGTCCAGATTATCTCAATGATAGAACAGGGGAATATTACAGGTGTGGTTGCAAAAATAGTTCTTCAAGAGTGTTTTAATACGGGGATGCCTCCTGAAAAGATTGTCTCTGAAAGGGGTCTATCACAGATAGAAGATGAAGAGGCCATAAACAGTGTCGTAAAAGAAGTAATATCGGAAAGTCCTGATGCAGTAAATGACTATAAAAGTGGCAGGGAACAGGCACTCTCTTTTTTAATAGGACAGACAATGAGAAAGACGAAAGGGAAGGTAAGTCCGAATATAGTGAAAAATAAACTTTTAGAGTATTTAAATAAATAAGAAAAAGGGGTATAATAATAAATTAAAAGTAATAAGTCGAAAGTTGAAACTGAAGAAAAGGGGAATAGACAAGATGAAGAAAAGGATAATATGGAGTATTATAGGATTATTCTCACTTGCAATCATTGTGGGAGGAGATGTAAAAGCGGCTCAGGTACAGAGACAGAAAGAAGAGGTCTATAAAAATATTGAACTCTTTCTTGATGTAATGAAGGTTGTAGAAACCCAGTATGTAGAGCCGGTAGACAATAAAAAATTAATATACGGTGCACTTAAAGGTATGCTTGGTTCCCTTGACCCGTACAGTGCCTTTCTTGAGCCGGAACTTACCCAGGAACTTCAGATAGAAACAAAGGGAGAATTCCATGGTGTGGGTATGGAGATAACATCCAAGGATGGAATAATAACAGTAGTGAGTCCTATAGAGGATACTCCTGCATGGAAGGCGGGAATAAAAGCAGGCGATAGAATTATAGAAATAGATGGAGAACCTACAAAGGGGATTACTACACTTGAGGCAGCCAGAAAGTTAAGGGGTAATAAAGGGACAGAGGTTACTGTAAGCATTCTAAAAGAAGGTGCATCTGAGTTAAAGAAGGTTACACTTGTACGTGATGTGATAAAGGTAAAGTCCGTAAAGGAAGAAATAATAGATGAAAATATTGGTTATATCAGAGTCAGGGACTTTCAAGAGAGGACTGCGGCTGACCTTTCAAAGGCACTTGAAAACTTTAACAAAAAAGATATTAAAGGGATTATCCTTGACCTTCGCAATAATCCTGGTGGACTTCTAACTTCAGCCATTGAGGTGAGTGAACTTTTTGTTCCAAAAGGCAGGACTATTGTATCTGTTCAGGGCAGAGAAGAAAAAGATAAAACTATATTTAATAGCAGGAAAAAACCTTTATGGGAAGGTAAAATTGTTTTACTTATCAATGAAGGCAGTGCAAGTGCATCTGAGATTTTGGTAGGGGCGCTAAAGGATAATCTTCCTGAGACAGTTGCTGTGGGCATGAAGACATTTGGCAAGGGTTCCGTACAGAATCTTGTGCCACTTTCAGATGGGTCTTCTTTAAAGCTGACAACTGCTCATTACTATACACCCTCAGGTATTTGTATTGAAGGGAAAGGGATAGAACCAGATATATCTATACAACTACCTGAAGATACAACAATAATACCTATGGGAGAGGGTGATGTACAGTTCCAGAAGGCACTTGAAACATTGAAAAAGATGGTGTCCAGCAAAAATGTCTAACAAAAGATTATCTGATAATTCTCCCTTTTTACTCCTTGTATTATTTATTATTCTCTGTATTCTTATAACAGGTATTGGTATTATAAAGGAGATAAGAAAAAGAAAGGTTCCTGTTATTCCAGTTCCTCGTATTGAAGAAGAAAGACCTCCTGCACCCAAAAAAGAGGTTCCATTAGCTAAAAAGGCACAGATAGGGATTATTATAGATGACCTTGGCTGGAGTAAGGAGATTGTAAAGGAGATAGAACGGCTGAACAGGCCTATTACTATTGCAATACTTCCCTATGCTCCCTATAGCAAGGATATTTTTCAAGAAGTTAGAAATAGGCAGGGAATAGATGTACTGCTTCATCTACCTTTAGAGCCAAAACCACCTGCCCAGTCATTAGATAAAGGGGTTATAAAGACAGATATGGGCGAGGATGAAATTAAAAGGCAGTTTTATGATGCATTAAAGGACTTTTATCCTGGTGTCAAAGGGGTGAATAATCATGAGGGTTCTTTGTTTACTTCGGATGAGGAGAAGATGCAGATTTTATTAGAGGCAATCCAGTCAAAGAACCTTTTCTTTGTTGATAGTATGACTGCAAGACAGAGCAAGGGATACCTTCTTGCAAAGGAGATGGGTATAAAGACAGCAAAGAGGGATATATTTCTTGATAACAGGCCAGACCCGCAGTATATAGAAGGGCAGGTGAGACAGCTTATTGAGACCGCTAAAAGACAGGGAAGGGCAATAGGTATAGGGCATGCAAGAAAAAATACCATAGCAGTTTTAAGGGATATGCTACCGGAAATAGAAAAGGAAGGTGTGGAGCTCGTTCCTGTTT